>CAJJYO010000042.1 GCA_905197385.1 uncultured Collinsella sp. | reverse complement strand
CCGTCGACAGGGGTAGTGCCGTTGAGCATCCATACGGCAAGCTGGGTTGCGGCGCGGGCGCGATCGGGTGAAAGATGGTAGCCGCCAAACGACGTGGCGGTAGGATATCCGTGACAAACGATTGCCGCGAACTCGTCGTCGAGCCACACCCAGCCTTGATCAAAGTTGAGCCATGGGCCGCCCGGTTTGGTGGGACCGGGGCGCTCCTGGTTCATGCAGTAGGCAATCGAGGTGTCTTGAGCTTCATACTTGCCGATGAAGAAGGGCCCACAATCATCGCTAATAGTGCGGAAGCCGAGCTGGTCGTAGCCATCGACGGCAAATGCGGCTCCCGGTGCCAGGCAGCCGAAAAGCATGAAGAGGAGCAGGAGCAGCGGACCTGTTGCGATTGCGCTGTGGACAGAGTGCGTGGGTGCGTTGGACATGGCTGCTCCTTATCCCTCGTGCGTCGCACGGGGAGGCTGCGACGCGTAGGATGAGGCTACCCCCGAGGTTCATGCGGGTAAGTACCGGAGCCTGACCAAAAGCTTGCCCAATTCCTGACAAATTGAGCTCAAATACAACAATCAAGCAAAAGTGCAGGTAGAAGATAGGGAGAACAGGAGGCCAAAGGTCCTCATCTCCACAATTGACGCGATTTTCAAACGAATCTCCACAGCTAAAACAAGCATCGCCACCCTTGTATCGAACAAGACAACCGCGTTATACTAGCCAACACACAAGCGGGCATCGCCAAGCGGTAAGGCATCAGCTTCCCAAGCTGACACTCGCGGGTTCGAGTCCCGTTGCCCGCTCCATTCGAATTTCAGGCACGGTAACGTTTCATTACCGTGCCTTTTTCAATAAAGTGCCGGGACTCGAACCCGACAGGGTGCGAGCGTAAAGCAAACGCGAAGCGTTTGTAGCGAGCAGGCGAAGGCGCCGACAGGCGCCTGAAGCCGGTGCGGATTTGCGAAGCAAATACGCGGATGTCCCGTTGCCCGCTCCATCGAGTGCGGGAGACATGGGGACGGCCAATTCAACAAAGTCTTCCCCCGCGGCTTCGTGAGGCTGAGGGGCTCGCCTGAAGCCGGCGCGGATTTGCGAAGCAAATGCGCAGACGTCCCGTTGCTCGCTCCAATTCCAAAATGTTAGGTTAATGCCTGCTGCCCATACTTGCACCTGCGCACGGTACAATGGATGGGTTACGACCAACGTGCCAATAACCAAAAGGGAGCCGCAATGATCGATCGCTATACCCGCCCGGAGATGGGACACATTTTCTCCCTCGAGAACAAGTACGCCATTTGGCAGGAGATCGAGGTCTTGGCCTGCGAGGCCCAGGCGGAGCTCGGCAAGATCGGTATTTCCAAAGACGAGGCCCAGTGGATCCGCGACCATGCCAACTTTGAGAAGGCGAAGGTCGATGAGATCGAGGAAGTCACGCGCCACGACGTCATTGCCTTCCTGACCAACATGAAGGAGTACATCGATGCCGATGTTCCCGAGGGCGACCCCAAGCCCAGCCGCTGGGTTCACTATGGCATGACCAGCTCCGATCTGGGCGACACGGCCCTGTGCTACCAGCTCACCCAGGCCTGCGACCTGATCATCGAGGACGTCAAAAAACTCGGCGAGATCTGCAAGCGTCGCGCCTTTGAGGAGCGCAACACGCTCTGCGCCGGCCGTACTCATGGCATCCATGCCGAGCCGATGACCTTCGGCATGAAGTTTGGCTCTTGGGCCTGGGAGCTCAAGCGCGATCTGGATCGTCTTGAGGACGCCCGCAAGAATGTTGCCTTCGGTGCTATCTCGGGCGCTGTCGGCACGTACAGCTCCATCGAGCCGTTCGTCGAGGAGTACGTCTGCGAGCACCTGGGCCTGGTCCACGATCCCCTGTCCACGCAGGTCATCAGCCGCGATCACCACGCCTACCTTGCCGGCGTGCTTGCCACTACAGCGGCCACCTGTGAGCGCATCGCTACCGAGGTTCGCAATCTACAGAAGACCGATACGCTCGAGGCCGAGGAGCCGTTCCGTAAGGGCCAAAAGGGCAGCTCAGCCATGCCGCACAAGCGCAACCCCATCACCATGGAGAAAGTCTGCGGTCTGTCGCGCGTCGTGAAGTCCAACGCCCAGGTTGCCTTCGATAACGTCGCCCTGTGGCACGAGCGTGACATTTCGCACTCCTCTGCCGAGCGCGTCGCCCAGGCCGATAGCTTCATCGCCCTCGACCACATGTTCCAGTGCCTCATCCGCGTTATCGACGGCCTGCAGCTGTATCCCGCTCGCATGATGGCCAACCTCAACAAGACACGCGGCCTCATCTTCTCCTCCAAGGTCCTGCTCGCCCTCGTCGACACGGGCATCACCCGCGAGGACGCGTACGCCATTGTGCAGGAGAACGCCATGGCAACCTGGCACGAGGTACAGGATTGTGTCTCCGGCCCTACCTTTAAGGAGCGTCTCGAGGCCGATCCGCGCTGCACCGTCAGCCAGGAGAAACTCGACGAGATCTTTGATCCGTGGGACTTCCTCACCCGTATCGACACGGTCTTCGATCGCCTGGAGCAGCTGAGCTTCGAGTAGGTTCGGGCATAACGTTAGCTTTTTAGGGCGCTTTGCTGGTAATGTGTGTTGCCGGCAAAGCGCCTCGTTGCATTTAGGGAAAGACGGGGATAATAGTCGTCTCGAATAACATTCTGAGAGGGGATCGCATGATTTCGTTTGATTACAAGCCTCAGGGCGTGTGTGCTCGCAATATTCACCTTGACCTTTCCGATGACGGCAACAAGGTGATGGGCGTTGAGTTTACCGGCGGCTGCGACGGCAATCTCAAGGCTATCTCCAAGCTGGTCGAGGGCGCTCCTGCCGATCGCGTAATCGAGGTTCTCGCCGGTAATACCTGCGGTATGAAAAAGACCTCCTGCGCCGACCAGCTTACACGCGCTATCGAGGCCGCTCGCGCCGAGATCGCCTAATGGGTATCGCCGATCACATCAAGAACGGAATATCGCGTCGCGGCTTTGTGCTCGGTGGGGTTGCTGCGGGCGCTGCCACGGTGCTTGCCGGATGCTCGAAAAAAACGGGTACCAGCGATGATGCCGCCGGCGAGCCGCAGGTTATCAAGGATGATTCCAAAATCATCTCGATTACGGATGAGTACGAGGCAGTCGACATCGATCTTGAGCCGGCGGCGTCGTGGACGCTGCCTCTGGGTACGCTGCTGTACTACTGCGACGGCGATTACGCCGCGGCAATGATGGCGCCCGCATCGGCACTGCACGCCAACACACTCGGTGTGCTCAACCTGGGCGATGGCTCGCTTACCACATTAATCGAGGATCCTATCGAGGGCACGGGATATGCATTCTACGATGTCCGTGCCGGCGACGGCGTATTCGCGTGGGTTGAGATGAACTTTGCCAATTCATCGTGGAAGCTCTACGCTCAAAATCTGTCGGGCGCTTCGCTCTCTGGCGACGTGGTTGAGCTCGATCGAGGTGGCAAGGACTACGATCCGCCGCTGTTTACGGCGTTCGGGTCATCAGTCATCTGGTATAAAATGCCCTCGGCAGGTGGCAATAAAACGAGTAGCGATTCGTTTTGCTATCGTCGCTCGCTTGATGAATCCAAGGCCGAGATAATTTGGAAATCGACGGGTCGCTTTGCATCGGCCCCGCGCGCGAGCGACGGCATTTTGACTATCTCGCCGCGTGTCCGCAACGACGAGGGCGTCTACTACGGCATAACGGCAATCGATTTGACCGACGGCAACAACACCAAACGTGCCCAGCTAGTCCTTCCCTCGTCAGTCTCGCCTTTCGAGGCCGTATATATGGGCGATACCTTCGTGTTTTCTATCGAGGCGGCCTATAGTGGCGTGGGCAGCCTGGGCAACATGGGCACGTATATCGGTAATGAGGGAGGGCCGTATCTCTTCCTGTCCCGTGAGCCGCTCGCATGTGCGGCTGGCAAGAAGAATAAATACCTTGTTAAGGTACAGGCGTCGCATTTCCTGATCGACACCTCTGCCAAGACCTATGGCTCGCTGCTGTCGCCCGACCGCGCTTTGGAGTATGGCGATTATCCAGCTACGGCGGGAAAATCGGACTCATTCCTTACGTACGCCACGGTGCGCAACAGCCAGGGTATACCAGAGACGGTCACTGCACGCCTATTTTCTCTTTAAGCTTAGAGGGGTTAAAAAGGCGCCAACAGGGGAATAAACGCGTTGTAATTGTGAGTCCCGCCCGCCGAGCTGCCGCGTCATAGCGGCATCTGGCGGGCTCAGGTGCGTTAAAATGGGCTTGTTCTTAGCTAATTGAGACAGGGGGGCCGTGTTATGGCTTCAGATGCAAAAAAGATTCTGCTGGTCGAGGATGAGAAGGCAATCCGTGACGCCGTCGCTGCCTATCTCGAGCGCGAAGGCTACTGGGTTGTGGGCGTCGGCGACGGCCAGTCCGCGATCGAGGAGTTCGAGAAGCATCAGTTCGACCTGGTCGTGCTCGACCTTATGCTCCCCAAGATCCCCGGCGAGCGCGTTTGCCGCACCATTCGCGATACCTCGGATGTCCCCATCATCATGCTGACGGCTAAGGGCGAGATCGAGGACCGTATTATCGGTCTTGAGCTCGGCGCCGACGACTATCTGATTAAGCCGTTCTCGCCGCGCGAGCTCGTCGCCCGCGTTCGCGCTCTGTTCCGCCGTGCCCATCAGGCCGACGAGCCCGCCGTCGAGGTACTCGACTTCGGCGATCTGGTCATCGATATCTCGGGCCACAAGATCTTGGTCGAGGGCAAGGAAGTCGATCTGACGGCTTCCGAGTTCAAGCTGCTCACCACGCTTGCTCGCCATCCCGGCCGTGTGTATAACCGCATGGAGCTGGTCGAGAAAGTGCTCGGGTATGACTTTGAGGGCTATGAGCGCACCATCGATAGCCACGTGAAGAATCTTCGCGCCAAGCTGGGCGATGATCCCAAGAAGCCCAAGTGGCTCTACACCGTCCATGGTGTCGGCTATCGCTTCGAGGCTCCGGCCAAGACCGATAAGTCGGACGAGAAATAGGGAAATCACATATGACACCTGCGCGCTTTGAAATCGGACAAAAGCACAAGCAGGAGAGCGAGGCGGGTTCCAAGGCTAGTTGGAACACGCCTCGTTCCGATTCACGGCCAACGATGAGCTATCCCTCGCGCATGGCACTTGCTTTTGCTCTGACATCGCTCATGACGGTATTGGTGCTGGTGGGCGTTGTCTCTGTTGTGTGGGGCACGGTCTTTTCGGATTACACACGCTCCAATATCGTCGAAATCGCAAATTCCGCTGCCGAGAAGTTGGCAACCTCATATGAGGAAAACGGCTCTTGGACCGCGGGAGAACTGCGCACGGTCGCAACGTCGAGTTTGGTTTCCGACGATCTGGGTATGCAGGTCGTCAATAAAAAGGGCGTGATCGTTTATGACGATTCCTGGCCCTCGGCAAGCGCCACCGCCGATGTACGCGAAAACCAGGCTACGACCGACGACACGAGCGGCAAGAGGGCATCGCATAGCCCGGTCTCGTCTGCTCCAACCGACTCCGATAGCGTTGCTAACGTCGAGATTGTAACGTCTTCCGGCGAGCATGTCGGACAGGTAAAGCTGTGGGCCATCGGCTCCGACGCTCTGCTCACCAAGGCGGACTCTGCGTTTAGGGAGAAGACCTTTAACGCCATGGCCCTCGCCGCGGTTGTTGCAATCTGCATTTCGGTCGTTATCGGATCGCTCGTGTCGCGCATGCTCACCAAGCCGATTCATCGCATCACCAGTACCGCAAAGCAAATCCGTGACGGCGACCTGTCGGCTCGCACGGGACTGCGCGGTGATGACGAGATCGATCAGCTGGGTGAGACCTTCGATGAGATGGCCACTTCGCTCGAGAAGGATATGAAACACGAGAAGCGCCTGACCTCAGACGTTGCACACGAGCTTCGCACGCCGCTTATGGCCATGCTCGCAACGGTCGAGGCCATGCAGGATGGCGTGTATCCCACCGACGATGAGCATTTGGAGACCGTTGCTTCCGAGACGCGTCGCCTGGCTCGTCTGGTGCAGCAGATGCTCGACCTGTCGCGCATGGAAAACAGCACGGCTCCGCTCAACCTTGAGCCGGTGGACATGGTTCCTTTCGTGCGTTCCATCGTTAATGCCCAGGAGCGCCTGTTTGTCGACCGCGATCTGCGCCTGCGTTTTGCGGACGAGACCCAGGGTCACGACGATGTCGTCGAGGCCGATCCCGACATGATCACGCAATGTGTTATCAACCTCATGAGCAACGCCATGCGCTACACCCCCGAGGGCGGTTGGGTCGTGGTGTCGGTGCTCAGTGACCGCAAGCACGTCAGCATTGCCGTTTCTGATACCGGCATCGGTATTGCCAAGGACGATTTGTCGCGCATCTTCGGGCGGTTTTGGCGCGCCGATGCCAGCCGCGCCCGCGAAGCTGGCGGCCTGGGCGTTGGCCTCGCCGTGACCAAGCAGATCGTCGAGCGTCACCATGGCTACATATCCGTGGAGTCGGAGCTTGGAAAGGGTACGACTTTTACAATTCATCTGCCCCGCGAGCACACGGCAGACGCGGCATCTACTACAATGGAGCACTAGCTTTTCGTTATTCGGTGAAGGAGGGGCCGCGTCCCTGCCGCTCCGAGTTTGCGAAAACATGCGGGAAAGAACCCGCATTTCTGTCGTATTTAGGTAAGGAGTGACTCACGTGACAACGATGGAGCGTCGTCCGGATTCCCGTGGCAAGGTTCGTGATATTTACGATGCCGGTGAAAACCTGCTGATGGTCGCCACCGACCGCATTTCTGCGTTCGACTTCATTCTTCCCGACGAGATTCCGTTTAAGGGAGAGGTACTCAATCGCATCTCGGCATTCTGGTTCGATAAGTTTGCCGACATCGTCCCCAACCATCTCGTTTCCATCGACCCGGCGGATTTCCCCGAGGAGTTTGCTGAGTATCGTGACTACCTCGCTGGCCGCGCCATGCTGGTTAAGAAGGCCCAGACGATTCCTATCGAGTGCATCGTCCGCGGCTATCTGACCGGTTCGGGCAAGAAGACCTACGACGAGAACGGCACCGTCTGCGGCATCCAGCTGCCTGAGGGCCTGACCGAGGCTTCCAAGCTTCCTGAGCCGCTGTTCACGCCGTCCACGAAGGCCGAGATCGGTGACCACGACGAGAACATCTCGTTCGAGCGTTGCTGTGAGATCGTGGGCGAGGACATCGCCACGCAGATTCGTGACCTTTCCCTCAAGATCTACAAGGCCGCCGCCGAGTACGCCGCGACCCGTGGCATCATCATTGCCGACACCAAGTTCGAGTTTGGTGTTATTGATGGCAAGGTCACGCTGATCGACGAGTGTCTCACGCCCGACTCCAGCCGTTTCTGGCCTGCTGCCAGCTACGAGGAGGGCAAGATCCAGCCTAGCTACGACAAGCAATTCGTCCGCAATTGGCTCAAGGCCAACTGGGATATGACGGGGGAGACCCCGCACCTGCCCGCCGAGGTCATCGATGGCACGTCCGAGCGCTATCGCGAGGCCTTCCAGATCATCACGGGCTCCCAGTTCACAAGCATGAAGGAGAACGCATAAGTGAGTACCCGTAGCGCCACGAACAAGCGCACGCAATCCCACGAAGTTACCGGGGTTGCGCGCAAGTCTGCCGCATCTGCTAAGCCCGCCCGCCAAGCAGCGAGCTCCGTTCGCGTCGTGCCGGCTTCGTCTAAGGCACGCCGCAAAGAGCTCGAGAAGGGCGAGAACCTCGAGGGCCTCTCTAAAGAGGAGAAGCGCGCCCGCAAGGCTAAGCAGCGCGCCAAGGAGGACCGCATCTATACGGTGTCGAATATCCTCCTCAAGCAGGACGAGGACTACACCAAGCGCCGTCGCATCTGGTGGATTGTGCTCGCCATTGGCATGGTGCTCGTCGTGGCAATTTGGGCCTCGCTGTACTTCGCTCCCGCTGGCATGGTGTCCAGCCCTGTCCAGATGGTCGGCATTGTTTTGTCCTACGTCATCATTTTGGGCGACTTTATCTATGACTTCGCTCGTATTCGTCCCTTGCGCAACATGTACCGCGCGCAGGCCGAGGGCATGTCCGAGAACAAGCTCAACGCTCTTATTGAGCGCGCGGCTGCCGAGGAGGACAAGAAGGACTCCAAGAAGAAGTAGCGTTTGCATACATACTTATCGCTAAGATATAAGGCGCGTCGTTTTTGCGGCGCGCCTTTTTACTGTTCTATAGATAGATGGAGTGGCACATGATTCGAGCTGCCCTGACGGTCGAAGAGGCTCTGGAGGGCATGAAGGCCCTGGAGCCCAAGATTAAAAACTACGCGCGCCTGGTCGTCCGCAAGGGCGTAAACGTCAAGCCCGGCCAGGAGGTCGTCGTTCAGTCTCCGGTCGAGTGCGCGCCGTTTGCGCGCGTGGTGGTCGCGGAGGCCTATGCTGCCGCCGCCGGCCACGTGACGGTCATTTGGGCCGATGATGCCGTGACGAGGCTCACGTACGAGCATGTCGAGAAAAGCTATTTTGAGCAGACACCCGAGTGGAAGCGCATGCAGCTGGATTCCTTGGCCCAGGATGGTGCCTGCTTTGTCTTTATCGAAGGTGCGGATCCTGCGGCCCTCAAGGGCATCGATCCAGCCAAGCCGGCCGCGGCATCAAAGGCGAGGAATACGCAGTGCAAAGTTTTCCGCCGTGGACTGGATTACAACATCAATCCGTGGTGCATCGCCGGCGCTCCGGTCGTGGCTTGGGCGCACGAGGTGTTCCCAGGAGACGCCGATGAGGTTGCAATCTATAAACTGTGGAATGCGATTCTGCACACCGCGCGCGCCGATGGCCAGGACCCGGAGAGCGACTGGGAACTCCATGACGCCGCATTCGAAAAGAACCTGCGTTTCCTGAACGACAATCGTTTCGACTACTTGCATTACACCGCGGCAAATGGAACCGATCTGACGATTGGCATGACGAAGGGTCACGAGTGGGCCGGCGGCAAGGGCAAGACGCCTGATGGACACCCCTTCTTCCCCAACATTCCCACCGAGGAAGTCTTCACCTCGCCCGATCGCATGCGCGCCGACGGTATCGTGTACTCGGCCATGCCGCTCATCCACCACGGCAATAAAGTCGAAGATTTTTGGATTAAGTTCGAGGGCGGCCGCGTGGTGGACTACGACGCCCGCGTGGGCAAGGCAACGCTTGCGAGCATTATTGACACCGATGAAGGTGCCGCTCATCTGGGCGAGGTCGCGCTCATTTCCAAGAACACTCCGATCCGCGAAAGCGGCGTTCTGTTCTATGACACGCTCTATGACGAGAACGCTAGCTGCCATCTCGCGCTAGGTGTCGGTTTCCCCGAATGCATCGAGGGTGGGTATGATATGTCCAAGGAGGAGCTCCTGGAGCATGGCGTTAACGTCTCGAGCACGCACGTCGATTTTATGATCGGCACGGACGACATCGATATTACGGGCATTACGCCTGATGGACGTGAAGTTGTGATTTTCCAGAACGGCCAATGGAGTTGGGAATAGTCCCAGACCGTGGTACAATGCCACCCGCGGGCCGTTAGCTCAGCTGGCAGAGCAGGGGACTTTTAATCCCAAGGTCCAGGGTTCGAACCCCTGACGGCCCACCCAAAGATTGTTGAGACGGTCAACTTCGGTTGGCC
>CAJJYO010000041.1 GCA_905197385.1 uncultured Collinsella sp. | reverse complement strand
GCGCGCTATGCGTTTACCTCACTGCATATTCCCGAGGATGGGGGAGCGGCGTATGCCGATAAGGTCCGTCATGTGCTGTCGCTGCTTTCCGCCCGCGGCATTGCGCTCATTGCCGATGTGGGACCGCGCACGTGCGATTTGCTCGGGCTTGAGCGTATCGAAGATCTGCGCGATCTGGGGCTGGAATACCTTCGTTTGGACTATGGCTTTAGCGCCCAGCGGGTCGCGGAGCTGTCCGGTGAATTTCGCATTGTGGTCAATGCGTCGACGGTGAGTTCTGATGAAATCGCATCGTGGCGAGAAGCCGGTGCCGATGTGACTCGTTTTGCCGCCTGCCACAATTTTTATCCCAAGCCTTATACCGGTTTAGCTCTGGAGGACATTGCTCGGACGAATCTTCGTCTTGCGGCGCTTGGCTTCGAAATCATGGCTTTTGTGCCAGGTGACGCCAACGTTCGCGGGCCGGTATTCGAGGGACTGCCGACGGTTGAGGCGCAGCGCGGTCGCGCGTCAAAGGTTGCCCTCAACATGCTTGAGCTCGCACATGGCGCCGATTGCGACATTGTTTTGGTTGGCGACCCCGATCTTTCCGATGCGGGTTGGGCGCAGTTTGCTCAAGTTTCTGCCGGATACGTGGACCTGCAATGCGAGCTTGAGTCCGGCTATGCCTATGTACGTGGGCAGATTCATCACGACCGGCCCGATTCGAGCGCCCTCGTCTTTAGGTCTCAGGAGTCGCGCACGACGCTTAAGCCGGATTCCGTGCCGACGGATCCCGGTGCCGGCCTGCCGCGAAAGGCGGGGTCGATCGCTGTGAGCAATAGCGGCTATGGGCGCTACGAAGGCGAGCTTGAGATTGCGCGGGTCGATCTTCCCGGCGACGAGCGCATGAACGTTGCAGGCCATATCACTCCCGAGGCAATGGAGCTGTTGCCGTTCATCAAACGCGGATTCGGGGTACGCTTCGTTTAGCGTGTGACCCGTGGGCTACAATTGCCCCATCATGCGAAGCGCCTCGTATGGTGTGTACCTGCGTTGGCCGATCTATGTTCGGAGGATTCCCATGACCGTACTGTTTGTTGAATATCCCAAGTGCTCGACCTGTAAAAAGGCCAAGGCATGGCTGGACGAACATGGGGTTGAGTATATCGACCGCGATATCGTTACGGACAATCCCACGGCCGATGAACTTGCGACCTGGATTGCTCGTTCGGGGCTGCCGGTGCGACGCTTCTTTAACTCGTCGGGCATGAAATATCGAGAGCTGGGCCTGAAGGCTCGCCTGGATGCAGGTATGACGGATCAGGAGTGCTACGAGCTGCTGGCGACCGACGGCATGCTGGTTAAGCGTCCGCTACTGGTGGGCGACGACTTTGCGATCCCCGGCTTTAAGGAAGCGGCTTGGACCGAGGCGTTGCTGTAGCGGCTGCGGAAGGTACGTCCCGTTTCGAGCGCTGATTCTGGGACACGGTTTCCGGTTGAGGGCTCGACGGGAAAGTGGGGACCAGTTTGAGCTTGAAATCTGGGACGCAATTTCCGCCGGCGGGCCTGCCCCGGTCAGTCCTCCAGCTGTGCCCATTCGTGTGGGTCGTAGATCTTTGCGTGCTTGTCGGGCGTGTCGCTCCAGTACTCTTCGTCCATAAAGGGCAGGTATGCTTGAATGCCGGGGCAGATAAACGGAATCCGCTGCCGCTGCAGGCGCTCGCGCTGCCGCCGCTCCAGGTTCGTCTCGGATATGACGGTCGGCATGCCGGACAGCTCGACGAGGCTTGCCTGGATGCGCTTGAGGTCGGGGAGCGCCGCATGCCATGACGTCCGCATGATCAAAAATGAGGCGCGGCGGTAGTTTGCCTGCATTACCGTGATGGCGGGGCGCAGTGTGGGATGGATTTTGTCCCGCTCGGGCCAAAGGTCAGCAGTGATCTCGAGGCCCAGGGTCTCCCATAGGTAATCAAGCTCTTCGTCCATGGCGCCTCGATATCTACGCGATCATTGATACTTCGATTGTGTTGCCTGGTGCTATCGTTTTCGCGGTAGAATCTGCCAACGGTTGACGGCTACCGCTCGCGGCGTTTTGCCCTTCGTGTACAGCGGTCGGCTTCACAGGTCCTTCACGGGTTGGACTAAATTAGGCCAATTTGACTGAATTTCAAAAAAGTCAAAATTGGGGCTTGCGTCACGGCGAGACTTCCCGTATATTTCTTTCTTGCGCAAAGGCACAGCCGAGCGCAGCGATGCAGTCATTGGGATGTCGTCTAATGGCAGGACAGCGGATTCTGGTTCCGTCAATGGGGGTTCGACTCCCTCCATCCCAGCCATTGCATTTGCTACATATGGCCCGTTCGTCTAGCGGTTTAGGACGCCGCCCTCTCAAGGCGGAGATCACCAGTTCGAATCTGGTACGGGCTACCCACAAATGATTGCCCGGGCCTCGCAAGAGACCCGGGTTTTGTGTATCGACCGTATATACGGCGTCTGCCGTGTTTCGCTCAGATCGAGGAGTAGCCATGGATCTGCCCATCAGCTTGCAAGACATCACGTATGCCGAGAACTATCTGGCGCAGGGCGACCTGGCTACGGCGACGCCGCTGTTGGAGCGTCTGGTGGAGCTCGCCGAGGAGTATATCGACGCCGAGTGCAAGACGGAGGAGAAGCGCCAATACTTTAGCTTCGATAGCAAGTTTGAGCGCTTGGCCTATCGTCGCGTGGAGAAGGATCCGCGCGAGCTCGTGCAGGTCGAGGTGCCGTTTGACCGCCTGTACTCTGACATGGCGTTTGCCTACATTCGCCAGCAGGATTATGTGAGCGCTCGTAATGCCCTGATGCAGGCTGTGCGCTGGGACCCCATGAACTGCAACTATCGCTTGGACTTGGCCGAGCTGTTCCGCGCACTCGAGGACAAGCAGGAATGGGCATCGCTCTCGTTCTCGGTGCTGGAGCGTGCAAGCGATGGCAGGTGCGCCGCCCGCGCCTATTCCAACCTGGGCCAGTATTTCCTTGAGCCCGAGACCGAGAATGTCTCGGCCGCCGTGGGTTGCGCGCGTCTGGCACTGCGCTTAGCGCCCAACGATGCGCACACGACGCGCCTGCTCAACAAGATTCATACCACCTATCCGGATGCCGCCGAGGAGAGCGACGAGCACGTGATGGGTGAACTGGCCCTGCAAGGCGTGCCGACCTCGCCTTCGGCCGAGATTGCCATCTGCCTGATTATGTGCGCGACCGATGCTGCAAGCGACGGCGACAAGCAGGAGGCGACGCGCCTGACAGTGCGTGCTCGCGACCTTGTGGGCGAGGAGGCCTGCGCGGCGATTATCAAACTGGTGCGCGAGAGCGACGCCGAGCTCAATGCTGAGCGCAAGGCAAAGCGCGACGCCGCGGGCTCAAACGTCGATGGGACCGAGGAGGCCAGCGATGCCCAGTAAGCGCGAGCGCAAGCTCATCTCCAAGAATCGCTCGGCACACCACGAGTACTTTATCGATGAGACCTTTGAGTGCGGCATTGAGCTGAGCGGTACCGAGGTCAAGTCGATTCGCGAGCGCGCGTGCCAGATCACCGACACCTTTGCACTGATTCGTGGCGGCGAGTGCTGGCTCGTGGGGCTGCATATTCATCCTTATAGTCATGGTGGCGTGTGGAACCGCGACCCTGATCGCCGTCGTCGTCTGCTGCTGCACCGCAAGGAGATTGACTTTCTCGACGGTAAGCTACGTAATCGCGGCTATGCCCTGGTGCCGCTGGAGCTGTATTTTAATACCGACGGCCGCGTAAAGCTGCTGCTGGGCCTAGGCCGCGGCAAGAAGCTTTACGACAAGCGCGAGGATATGGCCAAGCGCGACGTTCAGCGCGAGATTGACCGCGCGCTTAAGGAGCGTAATCGCTAGGCACTCTGTATAAGTTGCGGTGGAATAGTTCCTGTTTGAGGCCAAATACCCGACAAGCAGGAACTATTTCACCGCAACTTGGTGGAGGGACTTGGCTGACCTGCAATCTTGGCACATATGTGTATGGGGCGGCGTCCGTTATGGGCGCCGCCTTTTTTGTGGGTACATACATCCATAAGGTACCAACCCGGGTTAGGGGAGTGATCGTTATGGACAAAACTGCGTTCTTTACCATGCCGAGTGGTCTGTACGTGGTGAGCGCTGCGGCAGACGGGCTGCGCGCCGGCTGCGTCATCAATACGGCGGTGCAGGTGACGTCCATGCCGCCGCGCATTTCGGTTGCCGTGAACAAGGACAACGTCACCTCGGGCGTCATCGCATCGGCCAAAGCGTTCGCGCTGACCGTGATCGATCAGACTGCCGACATGCTCTACATCGGTAACTTTGGGTTCCGCACCAGCAGCGACTATGACAAGTTTGCCAAATACGAGACCCGCGAGACGGCTCTGGGCATGCCCTATGTGCCCGAGCACGCGGCAGCGCTGTTTAGCTGCCGTTTGATCGATACTGTGGATGTGGGCACGCATCTACTGTTTATCGGCGAGGTCGAGGATGCCGAGCGCCTGAGCGACGAGACGCCGCTGACGTACGACTACTATCACAAGGTTCTGAAGGGCAAGACGCCTCCGAAGGCCTCGTCCTATCAAGGCTAGAATTGTTGTAAAAACACTTGCATTATATTATTGAGAACATATACTAATAAGCGAAGTACATCACCAGTCGCGTTCGAGAGGAGAACATCATGGCTGAGGAAAAGAAGACGTATAAGTTTGTGTGCACCGTTTGCGGTTACGAGGTTGAGGTCGACACGCCCGAGCTGCCCGAGGATTACGTGTGCCCGGTGTGCGGCGTCGGTCCCGATCAGTTTGAGCTCGTCGAGGAGTAACTCGCAGGCACACGGCGAAAGCCGAACATAGCTCTGTCCAAGGGCCCTGGTCGAATTCTCGGCCGGGACCCTTTTGATTTATCTGACGGTTTAAAACGGTCTCACGTGTTACAGATTAAGACGTTATATCTGGACAGTCACGCCATCTCAATTACATTCCCGTTAGCAGCACGATGTCGAGAATCGTCACGATGACGCCGATCCCTACGAGCAGCGCGTTGAGCGGGCGCGAGTTGGCGTATTTGCCCATGACGCGGCGCGAACTGGTGAGTCGTATGAGCACAAAGACCGTAATCGGCAACTGAAGCGACAACAATGCCTGACTCCAGATGAGACCTTCAAAAGGATTTGGGACGACCAGGCACGCCGTCACTGCGCCGACGAAACAGGCCGCCACCCCGATCGAGGAATGTCGGTCGTGGATGTCGTATTCCTCGTCGAACATGCCCGCGGTGATGGTGCCTGCCGCCATGCCCACCGTCACACTACTCGATATGCCCGCAAACAGCAGTGCCACCGCAAAGATGGTCGAGCTTGCCGGGCCCAGAATGGGGGAGAGCGTGTCCGCTGCGACGGCGAGGTCGTCTACGACAATGCCATGCGCAAAGAAGGTCGTTGCGGCCAGGATGACCATGGCCGAGTTGATCGCCCAGCCCACGCCCATCGAAAAGAGCGTGTCGAAGAGTTCGTAGCGCAGACGTTCCTCGATAATCTGCTCGCCTTGGCCTTCGAAGTGCATGGATTGGATGACCTCGGAGTGCAGGAAGAGGTTGTGAGGCATAACGACCGCGCCTAGGACACTTACGATAATCGCGGCCGAGCCGGTGGGCATACTGGGTGTGATCCAGCTTGCGGCGGCCTGCGGCCAGTCGACCTTGACCAGCGTAAGCTCAGCCAAAAACGAGAGTCCTACCACGCCGACGAAGGCGATGATCCATCGCTCGGCGCGCTTGTAGGAGCTCGTCATGAGCATCGCCATCGATGCCGCGGCCACGATGACGCAGCCGGCGCGCACGGGCAGTCCAAAGAGCATCTGGAGCGCGATCGCGCCGCCCAGGACCTCGGCCATAGCGGTGGCGATGGTCGCGAGGTAGGCACTGGCGAGCACCGTGCGTCCAACGAAACGGGGGAGGTAGCGCGTCGTGGCTTCGGCAAGACAGGCGCCCGTTGCGATACCCAGGTGTGCAGCGTTGTGCTGCAACACGATGAGCATAATCGTGGACAGCGTGACCACCCACAGCAGCGCGTAGCCAAATTGCGAGCCCGCGGCCATATTTGAGGCCCAGTTGCCCGGATCGATAAAGCCGACGGTCACGAGCAGCCCGGGGCCGATATGCCGCGCAATGTCTAGGCCTCCGTGACCACCGGTGCGTCGGGAGCTAAAGTGTTGTTTGAGATGGTTGAGCATGGTGCGCTCCTGCGTGCCGTTTGTTTGACGCCGCAAAGGATACCCGTTTTAGGCTAAAAAGTTAACCAAAGCTAACAAAATTGTTGTATTTGAATAGGATGGTGAAAGGGGGGTTACCGAAATGTCTTGATCTGTAACATCTAGGCGCCAAAATTGGGTCTTCCTGTTACAGATTGAGATGTTTGAAGCGGTGAGCTTGAAGACCGAACTTGGGGCCCTTGTTGTCGTCCTTGAGGTCGGCGGCGCCCACTCGTAGGGCGTGCGTTACGCGATTGTTTCGAAACGGGTGGGAAACACAACGGGCCGGCGATGCTCCTAGTATGCCTATTCAACTGACTGACTAAATATCTAGGGGAGGATCGCGATGCAGGCAGATTCCGCTCAACAGCAGGGCCTTTATCGCCCCGAATTCGACCACGATGCATGCGGCATCGGCGCGCTTGCCGATATCAACGGCGAGCGCCATCACCAGATTCTGGACGATGCGCTGTCCATTCTGGTCAACTTGGAGCACCGCGGCGGCACCGGACTCGAGAAGAACACCGGCGACGGCGCCGGAATCCTGTTCCAGGTTCCGCATCACTTTTTCCGCAAAGAGGCTCAAAAGTGCGGCCAGATTCTGCCGGCAGAGGGCGACTATGGCGTGGCCATGCTGTTCTTCCCGCAGGACGACAAGGGCGTAGAGGATGCCCGTCGCGTGTTTGAGGAGGGCTGCGCCGAGGCCGGCGTGCCGCTGCTCTTTTGGCGTGAGGTGCCCGTCGACCCGCACGACCTGGGCGAGACGGCCCGCGCCTGCATGCCTACTATCCTGCAGGCTTTCCTGGGCCGTCCGGACGACACGCTCGCCGGCGATGCCTTTGAGCGTCGCCTGTACGTGTGCCGCCGCACCATCGAAAAGAAGGCCGACGCTGAGTTCGCCCTGCGCGACAAGATCTTCTATGTGTGCTCCATGAGCTCGCGCACCATCGTGTACAAGGGCATGCTTGTTGCCACGCAGATGCGCCGCTTCTTCATCGACCTCAACGACGCCGCCGTCAAAACGGCCGTGGCACTCGTCCACTCGCGCTACTCCACCAACACTACGCCCAGCTGGGAGCGCGCACACCCCAACCGCTTTATCATCCACAACGGCGAGATCAACACCCTCAAGGGCAACGTCAACTGGATTCGCGCTCGCGAACCCAACCTGTACAGCCCCGTGCTGCAGCACGATCTTGAGCGCGTGATGCCCATCATCAACCGCGAGGGTTCCGACTCCGCGATTCTGGACAATGTGCTTGAGTTCCTGGTCATGAACGGTCGCCCGCTCACGCGTGCCGCGTCCATGTTGTTGCCCGAGCCGTGGGACCACAACGACAGCCTGAGCGAGGAACGCCGCGCCTACGACGCCTACCAGTCCATGCTCATGGAGCCCTGGGACGGCCCGGCCGCCATCGCCTTTACCGACGGTCGCACGCTGGGTGCCGCCCTCGACCGCAACGGCCTGCGCCCCGCCCGCTACTACGTGACGCGCGACGGCCGCTTTATGCTGGCGAGCGAGGTGGGCACCATCGAGGTGAGCCCCGAGAACATCCTGACGAGCGGCTGTCTGGGACCGGGCCAGATGCTCGAGGTCGATTTTGCCCGCGGCCGCGTGATCTACAACGACGAGCTGCGCGCCCGCTATGCCAAGGAAAAACCCTACCGCGACTGGATTGCCGAGGAGACGCTGACCGTTGACGCGCTCGATGAGCCCGTCGCGCCCACGCCCGCCGAGGATACCGAGGTGCCCGCCGCCGTGCGCATGGCCAAGCTCGGGTATCACTGGGATGATGTTGACGAAGTCGTGCGTCCCATGGCCCAGCAGGGCAAGGCGCCGCTCGCCTCGATGGGTATCGATGCGCCGCTGGCCTGCCTGTCCAAGAAGACGCGCTCATTCTTCGACTACTTCTATCAGCTGTTCGCTCAGGTCACGAACCCGCCGATCGACGCCCTGCGCGAGCATATGGTCACTTCGACCACGCTCTACCTGGGCAACCACGGTAACCTGCTCGAGGACTCCCGTACGGCCTGCCAGCTGGTGCGCCTGGAGCGTCCGCTGCTGAGCGAGGAGGAGTTCGAGCGTATCTGCGCCATCGACCGCGTGGGCTTTAAGACCCGCCGTTTCCGTGCCGTCTACCGCCGCGATGCCGGCGAGGGTGCGCTGCAGGCTGCGCTCAAGCAGCTTGCAGAGGACGTTGAGGCCGCGGTTCGCGACGGCGTGAACATCGTGGTGTTGAGCGATCGCGCCGCTGCGGGCGAGGTGCCCGTACCGTCGCTGCTCGCCGTGGGCTGCGTGCACAACCACCTGATCCGCGCCGGCGTGCGTACCTTTGCCGACATCGTGGTGGAGTGTGGCGACGCCGTGTCCCCGCACGACTTTGCGGCGCTGGTGGGCTACTCCGCGAGCGGCATCTATCCGTACAACGCGCATGCGTGCATTCGCGACTTGGCGACGCACGGCGATCTGGACGTGACAGCTGAGCAGGGCATCGCCAACTACAACAAGGCTGCGACCGCCGGCATCGTCTCCATCATGTCCAAGATGGGCATCTCCACGGTGCAGAGCTACCACTCCGCGCAGATCTTCGAGGCCGTGGGCTTCACTCCGGAGTTCGTCAACGCGTACTTCGCCGGCACGGTGAGCCGTGTGGGCGGTATGGGTGTCGAGGACGTCGAGCGCGAGCAGAATGAGCGCTACGACGCCGCGCTCGCTATCCTTAAGAGCCCGGCTCCCGATCAGCTGCCCACGTTGGGCCTGACCAAGTGGCGTCCGCTCGGCGGCGAGGATCACCTCATCGATCCGCAGACTGTCTACTTGCTGCAGACCGCCTGCTGTGAGGACAGCTACGACACCTTTAAGGAGTACAGCGCCCGCCTGCACCGCACCGGCCGTGCTGTGCGCCTGCGTGACCTGCTGGACTTTAATGCCAGCGGTCGCACGCCGGTTTCGCTCGACGAGGTCGAGCCCGCGCTCAACATCGTCCGCCGCTTTAACACCGGCGCCATGTCGTACGGCTCCATCAGCAAGGAAGCACACGAGTGCATGGCCATCGCCATGAACCGCCTGCACGGCCGTTCCAACTCGGGCGAGGGCGGCGAGGACCCGCGTCGCGAGACCCCGCTGGCTAACGGTGACTCCAAGAACTCCGCCATCAAGCAGGTGGCAAGCGCGCGCTTTGGCGTGACGAGCCGCTACCTGTGCAGCGCCTTCGAGATTCAGATCAAGATGGCCCAGGGCGCCAAGCCCGGCGAGGGCGGTCACCTGCCCGGCAAGAAGGTCTACCCTTGGATTGCCGAGGTCCGTCAGTCCACACCCGGTATCGGCCTGATCTCGCCTCCGCCGCACCACGACATCTACTCCATCGAGGACCTGGCGGAGCTTATCTTCGATCTTAAGAACGCCAACCCCGGCGCACGCGTGTCGGTCAAGCTGGTCAGCGAGGCCGGCGTTGGCA
>CAJJYO010000040.1 GCA_905197385.1 uncultured Collinsella sp. | reverse complement strand
CCCTCCTCGCGCATGATGCGCCGGACGACCTTCTCGGAGACGCGCACGGGGTCGTCGAGCTCGCGGAGCCTGCGCACCACGAACCGGTAGCCGCGCGCGCCGTCGCCGTCCTCCAGGAACACCCGCCGCACGACGCCCCTCAGCGGCGCCACGCGGTCCGGCCTGGCGATCGCGCGGCGCTGGTAGTCATAGGAGCTCCTCGATATCCTCAAGAAGCCGGTGAGTTCTCTCAAGGACCACTTCCCCGCAGGCCTCAGGCGGTCTATCACCAGGGTCTTCTCCCTGTTCGACATCCCGTCGAGGCTCTCGGCTTTTAAAACGTCCTGCACCGCCCTCAGCACCGCGTTCTCGAGCCTGAGCCGCTCGATCAGGGCGTCCTTGTCCTCCGGGTCGATGTCGGGGTAGTCGGGGCCGGCCCCGCCGAGTCGCGGCAGGTCCATTCCTCCACCGGCCCTTCCCGCGGGCTTGCGCACGTCCTTGATCCAGCGCCAGACGGACGTCTTGCCGGGCCCGCTGAGTATCTCGGTTATCTCCATGACGGTGAGCCCGGCGCCGCGAAGCGCCCTGGCCCTCTCCACCATTCTCCTACTGTATGCCATGCGGACTCCGTTCCGGACCTCAACGGTCCAACTTTTTGTCCGCAGTCCCGCGCTCGAACTGGGATGCACTTTCCCAATCGAGCCCCATGGGAAACTGCGTCCCACTTTGGGGGGCGCTCTTTAATGACTAGTTACCTTTGTGGAAGAGGTTTTTGATAACGGAGGGGATGCTCTTGGCACCCTTGACCGTCACATCGATAAAGTCGGGCGAACGCACGAGCTTATCCTCGTCGACGTACTTGCGGACAGCACGAAGCGTCTCTTTGTCGTCGCGCGTCGAAAACGTAAAGTGACCGTTGTCCTTGGTGAAGATGGCAAAACGCGTGATCTTCTTGGTGCCGCGTAAAACCTCGGCGGCAATATAGTCGACCTCGTCCCACGGGATTTGAATATAATCCTCGGGATTGCGCTCGTTGTAATACTCGAACGCCTTATTGCCCACCATCACGTTACCGTGGCTGGTAAGCCCCATCAGGCAGGTTGCCGGCGTTGCCAGATCGACCGTGCTGTTCTGAGATTGCGCCATGCGCGCCTCGCCCTCCAAATAAAACAATCGGACCGCATCCAGTGTACCCACCGGGTGCGGTCCGTTTCAATGGCTCAAAAGCCCTTGCCTAGCAATTCTCGGTCTTAAGCCGAAGCGTGCTTACATGAAGCCGCAGAAGCGACCGATGATGCCGACGGCGAAGAGAGCCAGGATGATGACGATCGGGCTGACCTTCTTCTTGAGGAGCTTGCAGACCAGCAGGGTCAGGCACACGGCGGCAAGGCCGGGGATGAGCTGATCGAGGTTGGCCTGAAGCGTGGTGACCTTCATCTGATCAAGGGCGGTAGCACCGACGGAGTTGTACATCGTCAGCGCTTCCTTGATACCCTCGGAACCGGAGGGCAGGCTAGCCCAGTCGATAAAGGCACCAGCAGACTGCTTGACCGTGGAGACGATCGGGGTGAAGGAAATGGACACCCAGCGCTCGACCAGGGCGCCGATGATGAACATACCCAGGATGGAAGCGCCCTCGGTGACCTTGCCCATCAGACCACCGGAGAGGTCCTTGGCGATGGAGGAGCCGACCTTGTAGCCAAACTCCTGCGTGTACCACAGGAAAGCGTAACGGATGATGTTCCACGCGAAGAAGAACAGCAGCGGACCGACGATGCTGCCGGACATGGCCAGGGAAGCGCCCAGAGCGCCCAGAATCGGGCGAAGGGTGAACCAGAAGACGGGGTCACCGACGCCGGCGAGCGGGCCCATCATACCGACCTTGACGCCCTGGATGGCGACATCATCGATCGGAGCACCGTTGGCGCGCTCCTCCTCGAGGGCGAGGGTAACGCCAATGACGGGGGCGGAAACATAGGGGTGGGTGTTATAGAACTCCAGGTGGCGCTTAAGAGCGGCAATCTGGTCATCCTTGCTGGTGTAGAGCTTCTTGATCGCAGGGATCATTGCGAAGCACCAGCCGCCGTTCTGCATACGCTCGTAGTTCCACGAGCCCTGAAGGAACTGATGACGGAAGCAAACCTTCTTGCGGTCAGCCTTGGTGAGCTGAATCTTGTTCTCTGCCATATGTATCACTCCCCTCCTACTCGTAATCGTTCAGAATGTCGCCGAGCGGGTCGCCGGAGCCACCGCCCATGCCGCCACCCTGCTTGGCCAGATCCTTAAGGCCAAGGTAGATGAGGGCAAGGGAGATGCCGATGAGACCAAGGGCAATCAGCGTGAGCTGAGGGATGGCAGCAAGGACAAAGCCGAGGACGAAGAACGGCCAGGTCTCCTTGGTGGCCATCATGTTGATGACCATGGCGTAACCGACGGAAGCGACCATGCCGCCGCCGACAGCCATGCCGCCGGACAGCCAGTCGGGCATAGCGTTAAGCGCGTTGGTAACGGCCTCGGCCGGGATGACGCACAGAAGCACTGCCGGGATGGCGATACGAAGGCCCTGCATGAGGATGGCAGCATACTGCCAGCGCTCGATGCCGGAGAAGTCGCCCTTCTCGGCGCAACCGTCCATGGCGTGAGCGATAGCGGTAGCAATGGTACGGCAGATCATGGTCAGGAACAGACCAGCGACCGACAGCGGGACGGCGACGGCGATAGCGGTGGTAACGGCCTTGGCCGAATCGGTGGCGCCACCGTTGAGGGCGAGCACCATGATGATCGAAGAAGCGACCGAGGCCAGAGCGGCGTCAGGCGCGACAGCGGCGCCGACGTTAGCCCAGCCAAGGGCCATCATCTGGAGCGAACCGCCCAGGAGGATGCCCTCCTGAAGGTGACCGGTTACGAGACCGATAAGCGTGCATGCCACGAGCGGCTGATGGAACTGGAACTCATCCAGAATGCCTTCCATACCGGCAAGCAACGCGACAATCGCAACAAGCAGAATAGTGATTGCAGACATGTATCGGACCCTCCTTTACTATGCTTGAGCGGCCAGTTCGGCCTTAGCTTTCTTCAACATGGCGTCGAGATCCTCGGAGGAATCCGAAGGAACCTTGCGGACCTCGAACTTGACGCCCTTGGCCTTGAGGGCCTCGAGAGTCTTGACGTCGTCATCGCCCATAGCGACGGCGTTGGTGACGACGACCTTGCCCTTGGAGTGAGCCATGGAACCGATGTTGACTTCCTTGATGTCGACGCCGGCCTCGATGGCCTTGAGCAGATCCTGCGGGTTCTCAAAGAGCAGCATGGCCTTGGTGTCACCAAAGCGCGTGTCCTTGACGACCTCGGCCATCTTCTTGATGGGCACGACGTTGGCATGGACTCCCGGAGGGGCAGCCTGCTCGATCATGGTCTTGCGGAGCTCGTCGTGAGCAACGCCGTCGGAAACCACGATGATGCGGTTGGGGTTGATCTGCTTGGTCCACGTGGTGGCCACCTGACCATGCAGCAGACGGGTGTCGATACGGACGTGGGCAATCTTGATGTGCCCGTCGCCGATGACCGTTCCCGGAGGGATGGCGCCTGCAGGAGCAGCGGCGGCCGCAGCCGGCTTCTTCTCCTCGGGCTCCAGAGACTCGGGCTTGACACGCACGCCAGCCTTAGCCTCAGTCACGAGATGTTTTGCGATCGCATGTGCAGTGTTCTTTGCGTCAAAGCGCTGCGAATATGCCTCGATGAGCATAGGCAGGTTGACACCGGTGACGATAGCCCAGGAATCGTGGCCCTCGATGAGCCCGCTGATCTGGTTGAACGGCGTGCCGCCCCACAGATCAACGAGGAAGAGCACCTGCTCCTGGTCTTCGAAGGAAGCGATTGCTTCCTCGACCTTGGCACGGAAGTCGTCGGGGCCCATGCTCGGCTCGAGCGAGACCACGGCAACAGACGGCTGATCGCCAAAGACCATCGAGCCCGTCTGCTTGATTCCAGCTGCCAAGTCCCCGTGGCTAGCAAGAACAATACTTACCATCACATAACCTCCTTTTTGTCTACGTATTTCCTACACGACATGAAAGGAGTATACCTGTTTGGATTGTGGAATTATAGCTGAATCCGCAAAAGGTTGGATTATTTGTTTAAACGTCTAGGTTTGTTACAAGTTGATTACGTTACTGCTTTTTAACTCATTACACGACAAGGCGTCGCTCATCAAGCCATGCATTTTACAGATACAAGCAGGCTGTTCATTAATATCGATTTTAGGCAAGCGCGAATGCGCTTGTACTGCCGCTATTTTGTTTAAACAGACATGGCTTGACTATTTTCGTGACTTATGATTTATGAAACCACTCAAAATAGTTGCGGTGAAATAGTTCTTGTTTAAGAGTCAGAAGGCTGGATTTAGGAACTATTTCACCGCAACTTATAGGGAATCCTAGGCGATGTGGAGGGGGTTGGCGGCGTCGACGGCGTCGGGGACGTCGGAAGGGCCGTCGGGGACAGCGTCTGCCGGGTCCTCGTCGGGGGTCTCGATCTGCTTGATCATGACCTCCTGGCCCTGCAGCAGGTATGTCTCGCCGCTACCGCAATGGGGACAGGTCTTGCCGTGCTCGACCGTCGCGTAGTCGCAGCCACACGCCTCGCAATGTGTCACGGCCTCGACGGACTCCACGATAAGCTCCGCGCCCTGCGCGATAGGCTTTTTATCTACTGCCCAGCGCCAAGCGTCGAGCAGCAAGTCGGGAACGACGCCCGAGACCTCGCCCAACAGCAACGTTACGTTCGAAACGCGACGCACGCCATGAGCGCGCGCTACATTCTCGACATCGCGAATGATGTGGTAAACGATCCCCAATTCATGCACTTTTTCTTCCGCCGTTCCCGTTATGGCTACTTACTTGCGACCGAACTTAATCTTGATGGCGCGCTTTAGAGCGTACTTGCCGAGGCTTGGGAGCTTTTGCTCGTATTTGACCATCGTGGAGCACTCGGGGCGGTCGCGATCCAGATGGATGGCGTCGAACGCGCACTTGGTGGTGCACAGGCCGCAGCCGATGCACTTGTTGGGGTCGACGATCGAGGCACCGCAACCCAGGCAACGGGCGGTCTCGGCGCGCACCTGCTCTTCGGTAAAGGTCTCGACGTACTCGCTAAACGGCGCGGCCTTCTCGCGCTCGCGGTCAACGTGGGCAACCTCGCGGCTCGCGTTGTCGTAGCCCTCGAGCACAACGTCGTCGCGGTCGAGCGCGGTGTAGCGGCGCTGGTTGCGGCCGATGGTGAGCGTGGAGCCCGGCTGCACAAAGCGGTGGATGGACACGGCGGCCTCGTGACCGGCAGCGATGGCGTCGATGGCAAAGCTCGGACCGGTGTAGACGTCGCCGCCCACAAAGATGTCGGGCTCGGCGGTCTGGTAGGTCTGGGGATCGGCAAGGGCACCCTGGCCGCGGCCAAGCTCCACCTTGGAGCCAGCCAGCAGGTCGCCCCACACAATGGACTGGCCAATCGACATGACGACACGGTCGGCATCGACACGACGCAGGTCGCTCTCGTCGTACTCGGGCGCAAACCGGCCCTCGTCGTCAAAGACACGCGTGCAGCGCTTAAAGGTGATACCGCACACACGACCGGCCTCGTCCAGGTGAACCTCCTTGGGACCCCAACCGCAGCTGATGTGTGCGCCGTCCTCGATGGCCTCGCGGCGCTCTTCCTCGCTGGCGGGCATCTGCGCCTCGCTCTCCAGGCAGAACATCTCAACGTGCTCGGAGCCCAGGCGGCAGGCGTTGCGGGCCACGTCGATGGCCACGTTGCCGCCGCCCACCACGATGGTGCGGCCGGGCAGCGCGTCGATCTTGCCGCTGTTGACCTCGCGCAAGAAGTCGACGGCCACGGTCACGTCCTCGGCATCCTCGCCCGGAATACCGGCAAGGCGGCCGCCCTGGCAGCCAATAGCCACGTAGAAGGCCTTAAAGCCCTGCTCGCGCAGCTCGTCGAGCGTCACATCGCGGCCGACCTCCACGCCATAGCGGAACTCGGCACCCATCAGGCGAATGATCTCGACCTCGGCCTCGATAACGTCCTTCTCCAGCTTAAAGCTGGGAATACCGTAGGTAAGCATACCGCCCGGGCGCTCGTTCTTCTCGAACACGACAGGCTTGTAGCCCTTCTCGGCCAGGTAGAAAGCGCAGGACAGGCCGGCGGGACCGGCACCGATGATGGCGATCTTCTGATCGAAGCCGCCAGCGCGCGTCGGCGTCACCACGG
Source organism: uncultured Collinsella sp. (assembly GCA_905197385.1). Classification (GTDB taxonomy): domain Bacteria; phylum Actinomycetota; class Coriobacteriia; order Coriobacteriales; family Coriobacteriaceae; genus Collinsella. Next base: position 3,494 of record CAJJYO010000040.1, on the reverse strand, counting down.
GCGGGACATAGCGGGTCGCGGCATCAAGATCGCGCTGGGCGATGAACTTCTTGACCTCGTCGATGGCCACGGCGGAGTCCACACGGCCGCGGGTGCAGGCATCCTCACAGCGGCGGTTGCACACGCGGCCGCAGATAGCTGGCAGCGGGTTCTCGCGCTTGATGAGCGCCAGCGCCTCGTCATAGCGGCCCTGCGCCGCGAGCTTCAGATAGCCCTGAACGGCAACGTGCGCGGGGCAAGCCGTCTTGCAGGGCGCGGTACCGGACTCGTGCGTTTCGATACGATTATCGTTGCGGTAGTTAGGCGACCACTTGGTGTAATCCCACTTGGTGGCATCGGGCAGCTCCTGGCGCGGATACTCGGGCACCTGTCCGCCGGCCTTTTTGCTGCAGAGCTTCTGGCCCAGCTTGGCGGCACCGGCCGGGCACACCTCAACGCAGCGACCGCAGGCCACGCACTTGTCCTTCTCGACCTTGGCGACATAGGCCGAGCGCGACAGGTTGGGCGTGTTGAACAGCTGCGAGGTGCGCAGGGCGTAGCACACGTTGACGTTGCAGTTGCAGATGGCGAAGATCTTGTTCTCGCCGTCGATGTTGGTGATCTGGTGCACAAAGCCGTTGTCCTCGGCCTGGCGCAAGATGTCGTAGACCTCCTCGCGCGTCACATAGTGGCCGCGGTCGGTCTCGACCACGTAGTCGGCCATATCGCCCACGGCGATGCACCAGTCGGCGGGGTCGTCGGCGCAGCCCTCGCCCATCACGCGACGGCTCGCGCGGCAGCTGCAGGTGCTGGCGGCATACTTACCCTCGTATTTGTCGAGCCAATGCTCGATATGCTCAATAGGCACCGACGTGCTCGCGGCATCGATGGCCTTCTCGACCGGAATGACGTGCATGCCGATACCGGCGCCTCCGGGCGGCACCATCGGCGTGGCCTTGGACAGCGGGCCCTTGGATGCCTGTTCAAAGAACTTAGCGTAGACCGGATGCTCCTCGAGCTGGCTCACGCGCATGTTGAGAAACTCGGCAGAACCCGGCACCAGCATGGGCAGCACCCACTGCTTGGCGCGCTCGGGGTTTTCCCAGTTGTACTCGAGCAGGCCCGTGTAGCTCATGTCGTCGAGCATCTTCTCGATATCGGCCTCGGGCATGCCGGTGAGCTTGACCATCTCGGGCAGCGTATAGGGACGGCGCATCTTCATCTTGCAGAGCACTTCGGCCTGCTCGTCAGTCGCGGCCTCGGCAAACGACCAGTACTCGTAGCCCAGCAGCTCATCGCGATGCAGCAGACGGTTGGTGCAGTGCTCGCACAGTTTGACGATGGCCTCGCGCGGATGCTCCGGTATCGGCGGCACGAACTCCGCGCCGATATCGGGCTCGGTATAGCTAATCCCCGGTCCGTTGAGAATCATGGTTGTCCCTTCTCTTGCCACAGCCCGGCGAGACCGCGGCACCCCTCATTTTTGCAGGCCGGACATGCCCCCATGCCGTTCACCCGCCATTGTTGACATTGTGTCAAAAATAGTATTGACGAACCGTCAACAATATTCAAGACTGTTAGGCGAACGGTCAGGCAAAAGAGGATGAAAGGCGGCAAACGCATGGGCAACAACACAGCAGATACCTCTGTGGTCAATGCCGTCCCCGCATCCGACAGCGCGGCAAAGCGCTTGACGGGTGACGAACGCCGTCGCGAGATCCTCGCCGCCGTGCGCACCGTAAGCTCCGAGCTGGGCGTGTCCCACCTATCGGTATCGGCCGTGACCAAGCGAGCCGGCTGCACGCGCTCGCTGTTCTACCACTACTTCGCCGACATGGACGCCGCCGTCACCGCCGTCATGGACGAGGCAATCGACGGTTTTATCTCCGAGCTCGAGCAGTGGAATGCCAACCGCACCGTCGGCGATATCGAGGGCGCACTCGACACCGTCGCCCCGCTCTTTAAGCGCCTGGTCGCCAGCGGCCACGAGCTGCCGAGTACGCTCACCTCAAGCAGCGGCGCGCTCTACGGCGGCTTTTTGCACAACGTGGTCCAGCGCGTGGCGCAGTACATCTGCGACACCACCGTGGTTGATTTTGTCGCCCATCACGAGCTGCGCATCGACCATGTCTACGAAACGTTCTACACCCTCATCATGGGTCTTTTGATGTATATCCGCACGCACCCCGATGTGCCCGACGAGACGGTCAAAGAAATCATCGCCTCGACGCTCCACATCGAGGGCTATACCGCCAAGTATCCGGAGCGCAAGCCCCAGAACTGACGACATTTGGCCAAACTGTCCGCGATCAGAAGAGGGGCCGCGGGCGTGTGAAAGGAGAGCAGCATGCTGTTCGATGTTTGGGGTAGCGATACCCTTATCCACTGGGCCGGCTGGGCCATGGTCTTTATTGGCCTGATCGTGCTCAACGAGGTCGGCCGCCGCACCAAGCTGGGCGCGGCCATCATCTTTGGCGTGGCTCCGCTGGCCATGACCATCTACTGCGTCGCCATCGCCATCGGCGTCTCGCAGGGCGCCGAGTGGGCGCTCACCAACCCCACCCATGTGTACCAGAACAGCTGGTTCCACTACGCCAAGGTATACGCGGCGCTGGCCGGTTGCTGGGGCTTCATTGCCATTAAGTACCAGTGGGGCAAGATCGGCAAGGCGCATTGGTTCCGCGCGTGGCCGTTTGTGATCGTCGCCATCAACATCATGATCGCCGTCGTGTCCGACTTCGAGAGCGCCTATCACTTCTTTGTCCTGGGCCAGTCCACCTGGGTCACTTCCGAGGGTGCCACACAGCTTGCCGGCTGGAACAACGTGTTCAACGGCATCGCCGGTCTCATCAACATCTTCTGCATGACCGGTTGGTGGAGCGTCTACGCCTCCGAGGACAAGACCGACATGCTGTGGCCCGACATGACCTGGGTCTACATCATCGCCTACGATATCTGGAACTTCTGCTACACCTACAACTGCCTGCCCACCCACTCCTGGTTCTGCGGCTTTGCACTGCTGCTGGCGCCCACCGTCGCCGCCTTTATCTGGAACAAGGGCGGCTGGATCCAGAACCGCGCCTTTACGCTGGCCATTTGGTGCATGTTTGCCCAGGTGTTCCCCTACTTCCAGGAGGAGTCCATCTTTGTGACCCACTCCACGCTCGACCCCGGCGCCGCTACCGCGGTCTCGATCGCCGCACTGGTCGCCAACGTCGCCGCGATCATCTACATCGCCTACCGCGCCAAGAAGCTCGGCGTGAACCCCTACACTCACGAAGTGTTCAAGGGCACGCGCGACTACGAGCAGGCCATGCTGCGTGAGGAGAACGCCGCGTAACGAGCGAGGCGCATCTCGACATGCGCAAGAGTTTCGGGATGAACAGGTGTCTCGAGATGTGCAAAACACACCTCGAATGTGGCATCGCGTCACTATAAAAAGCCGGAAACCCCTGGTTGCACAACACTGCGACCAGGGGTTTTCTTGTTTATGCGTACATTATGCAGAAGAATCG
>CAJJYO010000039.1 GCA_905197385.1 uncultured Collinsella sp. | reverse complement strand
TCCAGGTCGACATCGCCCATGATGCCAAAGTCGTGGTCGCCATCCTCGTCGGCAAAAATCTGGTGCACGTGCCACACGTGATCGGTCTTCTCGTCGCTCCCGTCGATGGTAAACATCGCGGCGCTGCGGGCATCTCCGTCGGTGAGGATTTCCTCGTGCTGCTCATGGTAGGCATCGAGCGCCTTTTGCCAGCGGACCTCGCTCATGCCCCAGTCCTCGTCGAGTTCGCCCAGGTCGCGAACGTGCTCGCGGGCGGCAAGGGTCACGCGGCGGAAGAGTGCGTTGCGCACCAGCAGCGTGCAGCCGCGACGGTCCGCAACGACCTCGTCGATGCCCTGCGGCGGCGCGGCGTCGAGGGCCGCCGGGTTGCCGGCGTTCTCCCACTCGTCCACCAGGCTCGAGTCGACCGAGCGCACCACAAAGCCGAGCCACGAAATGATGTCGCGCAAGCGCTCATCGCGCTTCTCAATGGGCACGGTGCGATCGAGGGAGCGGTAGGCCTCGGCTAGGTAGCGCAGCAGAATGCCCTCGGAGCGGGCGATGCCGAGCTTTTGGATATAGCCCTTAAAGTCGCTCGCGCTCTCCAACATGTCGCGCAGGACGCTCTTGGGCGAGAGCTGGTAGTCGTTGGCCCAAGGTACTTCCTGGCAGTACTTGTCGAAGGCGGCATCGAGCAAATCCTCGAGCGGCTTTTCGTAGGTGACATCCTGGATGCGCTCCAAGCGTTCCTCATATTCGACGCCGTCGGCTTTCATCTCGGCCATAGCGCGGTCGCGCGCGGCGCGCTCCTGCGCGCGCAGCACCTGCTTGGGATCCTCGAGCGTAGCCTCGACCATTGAGATCAGATCCATGGTATAGGTCTCACTCTCGGGGTCGAGCAGCTCCAGCGCGGCAAGCAAAAACGGCGAGAGCGGCTGGTCGAGCGCAAAGTCCTCGGGCAGATCGACCGTCAGTGCATAGTCGATGTCTGGCGCGGCGTCAGTCGGGGCGTCGGGCGCGGGCGGCACCTCGGTGCGAACGACGACGCCGGAATCGATGAGCGTGGCGAAGATTTCGTCGGCGCGAACCTCGAGCTTGGCCTTTTCCTCGGGGGTCTGCAAGCTCGTCTCGATGAGGTCGTGTACGCGGACTCGGGCATCGCCGCCCTGCTCGACCACGCTAATCACCATGGAGTGCGTGATGCGAAGGCGCGGCTTGAGCGTCTCGGGCTGCGTCTCGATCAGGCGCTCAAAGGTCTGCTTGTTCCAGGTGACAAAGCCCTCGGGGGCCTTCTTCTTTTTAATCTTGCGGAGCTTCTTGGGGTCGTCGCCCGCCTTGGCCATGAGTTTGGCGTTCTCGATCTCGTGCTCCGGGGCCTCGGCGATGACCATGCCCTCGGTATCGAAGCCCGAGCGGCCGGCGCGACCGGCAATCTGATGGAACTCGCGGGCGCGCAGGCGACGCATCTTGTAGCCGTCGAACTTGGTGAGCGCGGTGAGTACCACGGTGTGGATGGGTACGTTGATGCCGACGCCGAGCGTATCGGTGCCGCAGATGACGGGCAGCAGGCCCTGCTGCGCCAGGCGCTCCACCAGCAGGCGATAGCGCGGCAACATGCCGGCATGGTGCACGCCGACGCCGCATCCAAGCAGGCGTTTGAGAATCTTACCAAAGGCCGTGGAGAAGCTCGTCCCCTTTGCCGCTTCTTTGATGGCCTCGCGCTGCTCCTTGCTGGCGATGCCAAAATTGGCGAGCGACTGTGCCGTTGCAAGGGCGGCATCCTGGCTAAAGTGCACGATATAGAGCGGGGCCTCGCCGCGGCGCATGGCGAGCTCGACCGTGCCCTCGAGGGAGGTCGTCACGTAGTCGTAGCTCAGCGGCACGGGGCGCGGGGCATCGACGACCAAGTCGCAGGTAGCACCGGTGTGTTCCTCGAGTGAGGCGGCGATGGCAGTGACATCGCCGAGCGTGGCGCTCATGAGCATGAATTGCGTGTGGGGCAGGGTGAGCAGCGGCACCTGCCAAGCCCAACCGCGGTCGGGGTCGGCAAAGTAGTGGAACTCGTCCATGGCCACGCAGCCCACGTCGGCATCTTCGCTCTCGCGCAGTGCGTCGTTGGCAAGGATCTCTGCCGTGCAGCAGATGATGGGTGCCTTGGTGTTGATATGCGTGTCGCCGGTAATCATGCCTACGTTATCGCGGCCGAGCACCTGCACAAGGTCGAAAAACTTCTCGCTGACCAGAGCCTTGATGGGAGCCGTGTAGTAGCAGCGCTTGCCCTGCGCCATGCCCATAAAGAGCATGCCCAGCGCGACGAGCGATTTACCCGATCCGGTCGGTGTGCCTAAAATGACGTGATCGCCGGCAGCCAGGTCCATGAGGGCCTCTTCTTGGTGATCCCACAGTTCAATGCCGCGATCGCTCGTCCATTCAAAGAAGCGTTCGAAGGCTTGATCGGGCGTGAGCCACGGTTCGGGCTCGCTGCCGTCCTCGGGCTCCCACCAGGTGGGGGAGAGCGCGCCGAGCGAGCCAAACTCGGCTTCGGTTCCCGTGCCGCCCGAGAATGAGCTGGCGGCGCCGGCGCCGGAGACGGTGCTGGCGGCGGTATCTGTCGTGGTCTGTGCCATGTGGTTGCTTTCTCTCGCGATTGTCCGCCAACTATTATGGCGTAGCGGCGCATCGATGCGTTTGCAGGCAAGAAAATGCAGGAAATGGGCGTTCTGCCCGGCCGTTTGGTGCAGTTGCCAGCTAAGTGAGTAGACTTTTTGCGATGTCGCGAGCACATGGATTTTGCACAAGGGTTCTATCTGCGGTTTTAGTTTTCGTTATGCGGGTTGTGCTTGGCTATTGCAAAAAAGTCTACTCACTTAGGTTTGAGGGTTGTTTGCTGGCGCCTATTCGCGCTTATTTGCTGACGCCGCGACCATCAGAAGCCCCTAGGACTCTTGCGGCAGGCGCTTCTTGCCCTTGCGGGCACGGTTTCTGAAGTTCTCGACGGCCTCTTCCATGCCGAGAGGCACGTAGGTGAGCTCATCGAGGTTTTCGGGCAGGTAGCAGGCAAGGCTTTGCTCCTGCGCGCGGCCCGCCGCGAGCTGCTCTTCGATGGGTTCCGCGCCGGGCGTAGCGCAAATGCCATAGACGGCGGCGCCCATCTCGCGCGTGCGGCACTCGTACTCGGTCTCGGGATGCTCGGGATGGTCGCGGCGCACGTCATCGCTTACCCAAAGTGTGTCGTAGCCCGCCGCGGCAAACTGCCCCAGGGCGTAGTCGCGCAACGGCTTGCTGTCAGTGCGCAGCGTGACGGTAGCGCCGGCTGCAAAGAGCGGACGGTACAGCATTAGGTGGTCGACATGGACGAGTCGTTTTTTGGCGTACTTGGCCTTGGGCTGCGGCGTGGGAAAGTTGATGGTGATGGCATCGAGCTCGCCTGCGGCAAACAACTGCGGCAGCGATGCGGCGCCTCGGGGCAGGACGAGTGCGTTGGTCAGTTCCTGCTCGCAGATTTTCTGTGCGGCATAGGCGATGCAGATGGGCTCCTGGTCCATACCGACAAAGAGCGTGTTCGGCTCGCGGGTGGCGCGCTCTACCAGGTACGTTCCCTTGCCACAGCCAAGATCCAGGTGAAGGTGTTCGAAGGGCTTGCTGCCAACTGGCGCGCAGGCCTCGCGCCAATCCCCGGCATATGCCTCGGGGTTCGTCTCAATCGCATCGGCGTAGCGCTCCAAGCGCTCCTCGAGCACAAAGTTCTTAGGCGTGCGAACGTGGACGGCTCCCATGAGGCTCCTTGGTCATAAGTATGGAACGCATAACTGTGCGTTCCGTCAATGGGTTGAAAAAAGGTGGGCATAGTTTGCCCGAAAGATGCGGTGCGGCTCGGCGGCGAGTCGTCGGTGCCTACAGACGCTTGAGAATCACATAGCGGTTGAGCTCGCCGCTACGACCGTCGGCATGGAAGCGCTCAAGCTCACGCACGGGGACCTCGCCGCTCTTGTAGAACGTACGGACGCCGCGCACAAGGTCGGTAATCTGCTGATCGTCAAAGTGATGGCAATAGCGGTAGGCGTGGCGGTCGTTTTGCCAGCCAATGAGGTGGTCGCCGGCTTCAAACTGCGCGGAATCGTAACCCTCAAACGGCGGGGTGAGCTCGGCGCGGGCTTCGGCTCGAACGGCCTTGCGCGCCATGCGCTCGTCGTTCATAAACTCCCAAAAGCTGATGGCGATGATGCCGCCTGGGCGCGTCTGGCGCACCAGAGCGTCGAGCACGCGTACACGGTACTCGCACGACGGCACATGGTGCATAAAGCCAAAGCAGACCGAGATGTCGGCGAGCGGGGCGTCGAAAAGCACGTCGGGCGTCTCGGCGGGGTTGAGCTTCATAAGGGCGTCGAGCACGTCGAGTTCCTGGAAGTGCAGGTTGGGAATGCGCAGCGCGTGGCCATGTGCATCGATGGCCAGGTCTTGGCACGAGTCGACACCATAGAACTCAAACGGGCAGCTGGCATCTGCCGAGGGGTTTGCGCCATCGACGCCCTTGGCGGCAAGTGCGCCGCCGGCGGCATAATTCTCGAATCGCATATTGCCGCAGGCAAGATCGAAGACGCGGACGGGATGCTCGATCGTGGCGACGTCGAGCTGCCCGAGCGCGATGTCCATGGTGCGCACCCAGCCGGGCCACGGGGCCTGGCGCGTATCGGAGAAGGAGGCGGAGTGCTCGCGATAGAACGTGTTGTTGAGCTGGATGAGCGATGAGGCGAAATCGCGGTTCACGGCGCGGAACTCCCTCCGTTGGCGGTGCGGAATTAACAGTACGACCATACTACCGTTAACGCCGCAACGGGGACAACCAAGCTACGGGTCATTGCTTTGTTTGGACACATTTCCGCAGCTCATATGCATCCGCAACCGACGGTTGTCAAAAATCTCACTAGAATAGGTGGCATGCTTTTGGCGGTGGCGGATAGATTTTTAACTGTGCAAGGCGCCTTAAGAACAAAAACGGTCCGGCGGCACGGCTGGCATCACATAGGAGGAACCATGAATGTAGAAACTGCGCAGCGGCTCGCCGACCTTCGCCGAAGCAAAGGCTTTAGCCAAGAAGGGCTGGCACGAAAGCTGGGACTGTCGCGCCAAGCAGTCAGTAAATGGGAGCGCGCGGAGAGCTCGCCCGATACCGAGAACCTGATCTCGCTCGCCAAGCTCTATGGTGTGAGCTTGGACGAGCTGCTCAATCCGAGCGATGAGATTGAGGACGATATCGAGTTTGAGAACGAGGACCGTGCCCGTCAGCGCGAGGCCGAGGCGGCAGATCGCGCCCGTACCCATGAGGCGGCGGCACGTGCAACCGAGGCGGCAACACAGGCGAGTGACGCCGCCGCCAAGGCGGCGCAAGCGGCAAGCTGGAGTGCGCAGGCCGCCAATGCCGCTACGGCGCAGGCGACGAGTGGCAGCGCAGTTGGCTCGACTCCGGTGAAGGGCCCGTTCCAGTCGTTCCCGTATTGGGCCGTGTGCTGGCTGCTGTTCTTTTTGCTGATGTTCCTGTTTGGTGCCGGCCCCTTTGCCGCACTGATCTTCTTTACGATTCCCATCTATCACTGGGTGGCGCGTGCGCTCGATGGCGATTGGGCGCGCGGGGATATTCAGGTTGGTTCGGCGTCGGTGGCGGTCAAGGCCCAGGGGAAGGATACTTCTGCGGAATCTGATGCTGACGTGGCTACCGCGACTACCGCTGAGCCGATTGCCAAAGAGAGTGATGAATGATGAAGCTTTCGCATGAATCCAAGGTACGCTTGGGCGTTGGCATCGGAGCGTTTGTGCTCATCATCGGGCTTGTCTTTGGCATTTCGCGGACTTTGATTCATTTTGATGGCCCGTGGGATCTCGACGATGTTGTATCCGGCTTCTCTGGTATGGACGATGCGGTTGACGAGGACGATCTTTTGGATGGCGGTAACTATTCCGCTCGGCCTCAGCAGCTTTCGAGCACGACTTTTGACGAAGACGCGTTCCAATCGCTCGACTTGGATGTGACGTCGGGGACGGTCGAGGTTAAACGTGTCTCTGGCGGACCGGTACGTGTCATCGAAAGCGGGCGCGTTGCAAAGGGGGCGTCTGCTTCCGATGCCGCCACTCAGAATCTGGTTAAGATCGAGGGCTCTACACTCAAGATTAGCCAGTTCGACTGCGATGACGAGCGCGCCCATGACCGTAAGGTCACCATTGAACTGCCGCGTGAGCTTGCCGATAACATGATGGGCATTACGGCAAACGTGGGGTTGGGAGACCTGACGGTCGCGGACATTGCGTGCCACGACTTTGATTTGACGTTGGACTCGGGAGACGTCGCGTTTGCGGGCACCGTGACCGATACTCTGAATGCCGAGGTCGGTTTGGGCGATGCGACGTTCGAGCTCTACCAGGCCCCCGCGAAGTCGATGGACGTGAGCGTGGACTCGGGCGATGTGGAGATGACGGTTCCGAATTCTACGGGCTTTAAGGCGAGCCTTACCGTGGGCAGCGGCGACTTCGAGAGCGATTTCCTTCCGCTTGGCTACGATGGCGAGACCATTTTGAATCTTGAATTCGATAACGGCGATAAGTCTGCCACGTATCGTTTTAAGGTCGGTTTGGGCGACATGTCGTTTGATTCAGAGTGACGGGTGGTTATTGAAGACTTATAAACCATAGACGCGCTGTTTGATGGAGGCGCCGGAGCCGTGACGGGCTTCGGCGCCTTTGCCTTTACAATGGGGGCATGGAACAGATTATCTTGAACATACTTGAGGCTCTGCGTCGCGGCGAGACCGTGGACGACAAAGCACTCGTCAAATTGATACATGCCGAGGCGCGCCGCGAGGGTGCCGACAAACGCGATTTGGCCAAGCGCCGCCTGCTGCCGTTTTACCAGCGGGTTAAACGTGAGGAGCCGGCTCGGTGGGCTGCGTGGAATGTCGATTCCGATCTGGAACGTCAACTGCTGCAGGTGCTGCGTATGAAGCCGCGCCGCACGGCTTCGGGCGTGGCGACCATTACCGTCATCACCAAGCCCAGGCCGTGCTCGGGCGATTGCCTGTTTTGCCCCAACGACCTGCGCATGCCCAAGAGCTATCTGCACGCCGAGCCGGCATGCGCCCGTGCGGAGCAAAATTGCTTTGACCCGTATCTGCAGGTGAGTGCCCGTTTGACGGCGCTTTCGCAGATGGGGCATGCGACCGACAAGATAGAGCTCATTGTGCTCGGTGGCACCTGGAGCGACTATCCGGAAGGCTATCAGACATGGTTTATGTCAGAGCTTTTCCGTGCGCTCAATGACGATGCCGTCGCCGGCGTGGCTGCCAACCCCATGTTGGCGCGTCCGGGCATCAGCCGTGCCGAGGCAGGGCGTCTACTCGATGACGCTCCTGCCGATGCCTTGCCGCCGGTGGTAACAGAACGCCGTGAGCGCTATCGGGCTGCCGGTATTGCGACCGACGAGGCCGAGCTTGCGAGCGGTGTTGCCGACGAGCAGGGGCGTGTGGATGCTGCCGTGGGTGGCTATAACCGCGCGGTGCGTCGTCTGTACGGTCCCGGTACGCCGTGGGGCGAGGTCGCCGAGTGGCAGACGACCACGATGGAGGAGCTTGAACGTCAGCAGCGCATCAACGAGACGGCGAAGCATCGCGTGGTGGGGCTCGTTATCGAGACGCGCCCCGATGCCGTGACGCCACAGGCGCTCACGCTCATTCGTCGCCTGGGCTGCACCAAGATTCAGATGGGCATCCAAAGCCTTGACCAGCACCTGCTCGATATCAACGAGCGTCGCATTTCGGTGGCGCAGATCGAGCGGGCGTTTTCGCTTGCGCGTCTGTTTGGCTTTAAGATCCACGCGCATTTTATGCTCAACTTGCTGGGCGCCACACCCGAGGGGGACAAGCGCGACTACGAGCACTTTATGACTGAGGGGGCCTTTATGCCCGACGAGGTCAAGGTCTACCCGTGTGCGCTCATCGAGGGCTCGCGTCTGGTGGGCTGCTACGAGCGCGGCGAGTGGCGCCCCTATACCGAGGAAGAACTGCTCGACGTGCTGGCCGACGACATCGTGGTGACGCCGGCGTTCTGCCGTATCAGTCGCATGATCCGCGATTTTAGTTCCGATGACATCATGGTGGGCAACAAGAAGCCCAACCTGCGTCAGCTCGTTGAGAACCGCCTGGCTGCTCGGGGTGACGGTGCGACGGTGCGCGAGATTCGCTATCGCGAGATCAGTACGGCGGGTGCCGACTTGGATGAGCTATCTCTTGATGAGGAAGTGGCGTACGAGACGCCGGTGACTTACGAGCGCTTTTTGCAGTGGGTGACGCCGCAGGGCAAGATCGCGGGCTTTTTGCGCCTGTCGCTGCCCGACCATTCATTTGTTGCCGCGCATGCGGACGAGTTGCCGACGACGCCGGACGAGGCGATGATTCGCGAGGTGCACGTGTATGGCATGGCGGCACGCGTGGGTGACCAGGGCCAGGCGGCGCAGCATCACGGGTTGGGGCGTTTGCTCGTGGAGCGTGCGTGCCATATTGCTCGGGACGCGGGCTATGCGCGCATCAACGTGATCAGCGCGATTGGCACACGCGAGTACTATCGCCATTTGGGTTTTTACGACCATGGACTCTATCTGCAAAAGGAGCTCTAGATGAACAAGCCAAGTGTTTCTGCCGGCGTCGTTGCCGGCGTTGCTCTGGGAGCCGCGGCGCTTGGTGCGGCCGCCGTCGCTGTTCGCGCTGCCTGTCTGCAGGTTGCGCGAACCCGCAATGGGTTGGCGCGTGTGAAACGCGTGCACGATGAGGGCGGCGATGAGATTCGCGTGTTGGTGCAAGGCGGCGTCTACCAAAGCGCGAGCTATGTCGGTGAGCGTTGGGCCGAGCCCGTCTTTGCGTACTATCGTGCGTTTGACGACGTGTTTGAGTCCGAGGATGCGATGCGCGACGCTTATGGTCACGGCATCGACCGTATGCTTATGCTGGGCGGCGGCGGGTTTGCCTATCCTAAATTCGCCCTGATGTCGCACGAGGGCTTGCGCATGGACGTCATCGAGTATGACGGAGAGATTACGCGCCTGGCGCGCCGTTGGTTCTATCTGGACGAGCTGGAGCGCACGGTGGGCGACCGCTTGCGGGTGATTACTGCTGAGGCTCGCTCGTATCTGGGTGTGACAAGTGTGGGCCATCGTCGCTACGACGTGGTCGTGAGCGATTGCTTTGGCGGTGCCGAGCCCGTACGCGAGCTGGCGACGGTTGAAGCGTTGCGTTTGGTGCGGGGCAGCCTAAATTTCGGTGGCGTCTACGTTGCCAATATCGTGAGCGCAAGCGAGGGGAGCGATGTGACGTTCCTGCGCGATTGCGCTGCCACGGCACTCGAGGTGTTCGCCCACGCCTGGGTGGTCCCATGTGGCGATGCGAAGTTCGGCGGAGAGGAAAACTACCTGCTCATCGCCAGCGACGGCAACTACGCCTTTGCCGAAGCCGTGCCCTTCGACACCGACTTTCTCGGCACCGTCCTTCACGACAAGTAAGTCTCCCCGTCCCAAAAAGATTGGTCTTAGGCGTGGTCGCGCCAGCCGAGAACGCGCTGCTTCATACCCTCGATTTCGAGCACGCCTTCGGCAAAGCCTTTGCGCACGAGCTCCTCGGGAACGTACTCGTCGTAGCGATCAAAATAAGGCACCTCGCCGGGATAGACGAGCTCGATGGGATCGAAGTCCTTCTCGGCCTCGGCGGCGAGCACCTCAAAGAATGTCTCCTCGTCGGCCTTCATCTTGAACTGCATAAAGTATGGACGCGACGGATCGAGCCCGCGAAGGCCCAACTCAGCGGCACATTTGATTTTAAGCATGCGCTCGAGTGCT
>CAJJYO010000038.1 GCA_905197385.1 uncultured Collinsella sp. | reverse complement strand
CGCTCAACTATCACAACCACCACAAAGGGGGCAGGCACCTTTGTGGTGGTTTTTGCTTTAGTAGATGTGTGGGACATGTCTTACAATCTACCAAGTAGTTCATGACGGGCGAAAAACGGAGAGAAGGGTCCTGATGCGTCCTTAATGTTTCATGCGGATAGATTGATTTGACAGACGGTGGCGAATGCCCGCCGTCCGCATTCGTACGAAACAAGGAGTCTCCATGCTCGCCTCTCTTTTCTCAAAGCCTCAACCTTCGCTGTCCGTGCAGGCCAAACGCCTGGTGGCGATGCGCTTTCTCATCTACACCGGTTTTCAGACCAGCTACTTCATCGGCGTCATCGGAACGCTCACCTATGCAGACGATGCCTCGGTCGTGGCGACATTGCTGGCCGTCCTGTTTATGAACGTATTCGTGATCTTGGGATCCTTTGCGGGTGGCGCGGCGCTTGACGCCTGGGGCCCGCGCCGTCATTTCTTGCTGAGCATCGTGGGCACGTTGGCAACCGGCGCGGCGATCCTCGTTTTTGGCAGCGCGACCGGCATCGTCCTGCTCGGCGCGGTGCTCCTGGGCTTTGTGATGGGATTCGCCCAGCCCATCGCCACATCCTATCCGGCCTATCTCACCGACGATCCTGTCGAGCTCAAAGACATCAACTCCGCCATCGCCATGTTCTCCAACGTGAGCATTATCGTCGGCCCCACACTGGGCGGCTTTGTCGCGGCGGCTGCGTCGTCGCGCGCGGTGTTCGTGCTCATGATGATCTTTACAGTGTTGGCGCTCGTCGCTGGTTGGGGCTTTAGGCCGCAGACCAGCCATGTCGCCGGGGATGCGGATGCCGATTCGGCAGAGGAAGGGGAGCGTGCGGGACAAAGTCCCGATCCCAACGCATCTTCCCGCGCTACCTTCGCAGCCAGCATCAAGACGGTCTTCACCAACAGCGTCCTCGCCCTGCTGTTCTGCATTATTTTCCTTTCAAACTTTGGCTACGGTGCCTTCGATCCGCTGGAGTCGTTCTTCTACCGCGATGTCCTGCACGTCGGTGTCGAATGGATGGGTTGGCTCTCGTCGGCCAGCGGTGTGGGCGCGGTGCTGGGCGCCGTGGCCGCGCTCCGCTTGCCGCCGCACCTGGTCAACCTAAAAACGCTGCTCGTGGCGCTTATGTCCGTGGGTCTGGGAAGCCTGCTCTACGTGGGAACGCCGTACGTGGGCGTGGCCCTCGTCGGCCAGATTGCCCTGGGCGTGGCCTGGGGCGTCGTCAATCCGCTCCACAACACGATCGTGCAAACGACGGCTCCGCTCGAGCAGCTCGGTCGCGTCAACTCGGTCATGGGCTTTGGCAACATGTTCGCCGGCGTGGCCCCGCTGGCGATTGCCCCGTGGCTAGCAGCAACATTTGGCGTGCAACAGACACTCGTAGGCGCGGGCCTGGTCGTAACGGCAGTTCCCGCAGCGCTGCTGCTGTTTGGACGCGGGCATCTGGATCGTGCTGCAGAGCGGTAAAACCGTCACAACATTCGATGAAAATCGCGATTTTGCCGAAAAACGTCGAATGTTGTGATGGATTGCGCTGAGACCCGAGCACCACAAGCCACCACAAAGGGGACAGGCACCTTTGTGGTGGTTTTTGCTCCTGCGTGCCGTGCTCGCGCCTTGGTATACCATGTACTCCATTTCCAATCGCTTCCCACACCGCCACACTACCCAGAAAGGGCCCCATGGACGCCACCTTCGGCCACATCAAAGCCGTGTTCTGCGATATCGACGGCACGCTGCTCACAAGCGAGCACACGGTGTCCCCGCGCACCGTGGTCGCGATCCGCGCCCTGCGCGAGCGCGGCGTGCTCTTTGGCCTGTGCACCGGGCGCGACGCCCACGCGACCGAGGCTATGTACGAGCTCTGGGGCATCGACGGCCTGGTAGACGTGATGGTGGGCTGTGGCGGCGCCGAGGTCATCGACCGCGCGCACGGCATCAACGAGCTGAGCTACCCGCTGCCGGGCGAAACCATCGCGCGCATCTGCAAGCACATGGCGGACCTTCCGGCAACGCCCGTTTGCCCCCGAGACGGCGTGTTCTACGTTCCCGAGACCAATGCATGCGTCGAGCATCTATCGCGTGTCGACGGCGTGCCCTATAAGGTGGTCGATTTTGCCGAGTTCTTGCGCGAGCCGCAGCCCAAGGTGATGTTTACCATGGCGCCCGAGGTGATGCCGCAGGTCATCGAGCGCGCATCGACGTTCGCCGATGACACCGTTAAGGCGGCCGCCCTGCAAACCACGCAGCGCCTCTACGAGTTCATGGATCCGCGCGTGTCCAAGACGCGCGGCCTTGTGCGCGTGGCGGAGCTCAACGACATGGAGCTCCAGAACATCTGCGTGTTTGGCGATGCCGACAACGACACCTGCATGGTGGCCGACGCCGGCGTGGGCGTGGCCATGGCAAACGGCAGCGATGCCACCCGCGCCGCTGCGGACTTTGTAACCGCCAGCAACGACGAAGACGGCATCGCGATCTTTATCGAGGAGCATCTGCTGTAGCGCTGGGGGAGAATCACCACAAAGGGGACAGGCACCTTTGTGGTGGTTCGATCAGGCGTCCCGGCAACCGATTGCCGGGACGCTTTTTTGTCCCGTGGCGAATCGATGCGGTGAACAAACGACCACTCACAGCCAAATATCGACCGTTCACAGATTGAGTGGGTTAAAACAAAATGTTGTGTAAATAACAACAGAGTGTTATTTACCTCTATTTGCCAACAATTCTACCTGTGGTTTTCTAAAACTGAAAAATCGAATAACACTGCATAAGTTGAACAAATGTCAAGAAATAAGACTCTGAGAAAAGAAATTGATTGAAATGGGCTTTTCGTTGTTTAAACATTGAGTAATAATATGCATATTGAGCGCGAGCAATTATAGGTTGTGCGCCCAAGGTTAATTTGTGAAAGAGCAAGATCGCAGTCTCTTGGGGGGGAGGCATCGATGGCGGCAAATTCGGATAAATCTAAGCAGAACAATAAAGCGGCACATCGTGTACTAGCAGGTGTTTTGTGCGGAGCTTCCGTTTTGAGCCTGGTGCTGTCGCTCGTTATGCCCCCGATCTCGCAGGCCATCGCCAACGACGCCCAGACAGTTTCTGCCGAGGAAACTGTAATGGGGGGGTTCCTCAAGTGAGTCCGCTGCTGTAGGTAACACCAGCGAGGATGCCGAAAACCAGAATAGCGACGAGACCGATGGCGGCGAGTCTGGCTCTTCAAATAGTGTTGAGCAGGCTCAGAGTGCGAATGCGGCTTCAGCGGGAGCGACGGCCACCGTGAAGCCGGGAATTTACGTTCCCACGTCTATCGGTATCGGTACGAATATCAATGTCTCAACCCCTGATCCCGGCGTGGCCACCTACGTCGGCCGCGACATGTACATCGGTGGCAAGCCGAGCGATAAGCCGAGCGACGGCACTATCGATCTTGATGCGGACAACGCCCCCACCGGCTCATATGCCGCTGAGGCGGAGGGCCTTACCGTGGTCCGTGGCAAGCTTGCCATGAATCCACTCAAAGAGAGCTGGCCCTATAATAATAGTGGCGGCGCTGGTTTCCGCTTTGGCACCGTTGGTTTTGGTTCCCAGTTCCGTCCTGTCTACGGCAGCACCGTGCTTGCGGTCGCCGGAATCGACAGTGCGATCACCAAAATGAGCGTTGGTTACAACGGCAACTTGCCGGGGGCGACTACCGTTGGCGCTTGGAACAAAGGCGCTTGGGTCGGACAGCAGAGACCTTTTGAGGGCGCGACTCCTTCCGGCTTTGCCTACACCGCGCAAATCGCAGGCCCCATCACATACTGGCGCGATAGCGACTATAAACGCCAGTCTGTGGTGACAATGCAGGGTAATTGGTACGAGGGCTTGTCTGCTCTGGAAAGCACCCTGTTCAATAAAGCTGTTGATTTGACTAATGTCAACGGTAACGATTATTCGAGCTATAACGGTACAAATGGATACCTCTCGAAGCTATCGAAACAGCTCGACTCGTTTGAAGATACCGGCGAGGTGGATGTCAACGGCTTTGCAGAGCCTAATAGCAACTACGTCATCAACAAGTACAATAACGACGGAACAAGCTATACACTCAAATTCGATGGTAGCGACGATGGTAGCGGCAAGTCTGTTTCCGGTGCGCTCGATACCGGAATCCCGAGCAATAAGATTCGCAACACCGAGCGACTCATCACCTTTACCGGCGATGGAACTTCTATGCAACAGGTCTTCACCATCGCCGGTTCCGAGCTCTCCAACTGGAAGAATGGCGTCTACTACCGCGGCGTCGACTTTAAGTTCACCAATATCCCCGAAGGCGCATCCATTGTCGTGAACGTTACAGGTACTAATCCTGTCGAGTTCCACAACGGCTGGCGCTTCTGGTGGGGAGATACAGAAATATCTCGCGGTTACGAGAGTCAGTACGCCAAGAAAGACCTTGACGCGAAATACTCGCTGGCTTCCCAGTCCATCATGTGGAACTTTGTCGATACGCAAAGCCTTACCATTCGGGGCGGCATCGCGGGAGAGGACCGCGCGGACTGCGGATACGGTGGCGCAACTACCGGTGCCAAGTGGACTGACGACGATCCTGCGGCGGCTATGATCGGATCGATTCTCGTTCCCAACGGAAGTTTCGACGACCATGTTACTACCAACGGCCGCGTTTATGTGGGCGTCGATTTCTCAATGAACAGCCCGAAGGTTGCCGCAGCATTTGGTGAGGGTAACTCGGCTTCCGTCATCGACATGGACCAGGAGCGTCACAACTTCCCGTGGTCTGGTTCGTATACACCGGACGGCTCTGCCATTGCGTGGAGCAAGGTCGACGCTGCGGACGCCAAACCGCTCGCGGGTTCCGAGTGGGCCATCTACGCGACCGAGAACGATGCGCAGAACAATGAGAACCGTATCGTCTCCATTGTGGATAACGGCACGAATGACTCCGATCCTACCGTTGGTACCATTCAGTTCAACTACCTGAACCAGAAGGCCAATATTGGCAACCCTGATGACAAGGACTACTTCACGTACTACATTCGTGAGACTAAGGCGCCGGAGGGCTACGAGCTTTCCAATACGATCTATACCTCGAAGATGTTCCACACGGGCGATGAGCTCAACCTTGTGGGCAACGTGGACACCAACGGCAACGAGATTTCCAGTCCGAAGAGAGCCATCGCCAACACCAAGACCACTGGTACAGTGTCTTGGACCAAGGTTGAGGACGGAGATGAGAAGCACGATCCGTTGCCTGGTTCCGAGTGGAAGCTTGCGAAACTGGGTGCCGATGGCTCGACCGAAGTGAAGTCCTGGACCGTGAGCGACCGGTCGAAGTTGAGCGACACCACGTGGGCCAATACCGACGCCACGGATGGCAAGTTCAAGCTTGAGGGCTTGCTGCCGGGCACGTACACGCTTGCTGAGACCCAGGCTCCGTTTGGCTACGAGAAGAACCCGACGGTTTTTCGGTTCACGGTGAACACGGACGGTTCCGTCACGTGGGACAAGGACAAAAAGCCGTCTATCGACAAGAGCGGCAACGCGTACATCTCCGATACTCTCACCACCACGTCCGTGGAGATCCCGGTGACCAAATCGGTTCGAAACATGGATTGGCCGAAGGTCGACAAAGTCAACTATGTGCCGTTCGAGTTCAGCATTGAGGCTACGGGGGGAAATAGGGATAGCGCACCCATGCCCGATCCGAAGACTATTTCCGCCGCTCCCGCAGGCTCCACCAAGGTCAACGACATCGTGGCGAAATTTGGGGAGATCACGTTCTCCAAAGATCACCTCGCCACGGTCGATGCTTCAAACCCGACGGGGGAGAAGACCTACACCTACACGCTGAAGGAGGTCGCGCCCGCCACCGGTGCCGTCAATAAGCTCCGCTACTCCAAGGCCGAGTACCAGGTTGCCGTCACAGTGACGGCCGTCATGGTCGATGGTAAGTACACCGGCCTCACCACCTCCACCACGGTCACGCAGGTGAAGGACGACATGGGCAATACCGTGAGTAACACCATCGGCGAGGACGTCGCGCCCGACGCCATTCCCGCCTCCACCTTCACCAACGTGAAAGTCCTCACGGACCTCCCGCTCACCGGCACGGGATGGACCGAGAACTCCATGCTCCTCGTGGGCACCGGTCTCATGCTTCTGAGCGGCATCGCTGCGGGAGCGTATTGGTTCGCTACAAAGCGCCGCCAGGACGACCCGTCCGATGGCGCTGGTAGATAGATGTTTATGAATGTCGGGCTCATTTCTGAAAGGGGAATCATGAACCGATTCGTACAAAAGCTGATCGCCGGTGCTGCTGCCGTAGCGATCGCCGTAACCGGCCTGTTGGGCGGCGCGCCCGTGGCCAAGGCTGCGGATCCTGCACAGCCGACGGACGGCACCATCACTATCATCAACAACGATTCCGCTACGTATGACCATACGTTCGAGGGCTGGAGGCTCGCCACCCTGAAGAACGTTACCGTTACCGGTACGGGTGAGAATGCCTCTATCAACTTCGAGATCGATACCACTGACGAATTCGTTAACGTTATTGTCGAAGTCATGAGTGAGATGACCGTGGACGGCAAAAACGTTAAGACCGAGTACGAAGCTGACGCTAACTACAACGGTAGCGTGACTGGTACCGAGGCAAACCCCATGGGCTACCTTATCGACAAGGTGTTTAAGACTGGTGGGAATGCTACTGTCGAAAACACTGAGACGCTGTGGAAGAACAGTTCCACTGCTCTCCGTGAATTCGCGACTAAGCTTTCCGCAAAGACCCTGACTTCCTCCGTGGCTGACAATCACAAGACGGATTTCAAGAGCGGTAATGCGACGACCGGCGCGAATGAGTGCAAGCAGGGTTTCTGGTTCCTGATGGACACGACCGCCGATCCGAAGGGCACCGTTAACGCAAATGCTATTGAGTCTCAGTCCATCCCGATGCTGCTTGCTACCAAGCTCGTTAACCCGACTGATCAGGATGCTCCTGACTACGCTGGCGCTACTGCGAACCTGGGCACCGTGACCCTTAAGGCCAACGAACCTTCCATCAACAAGGAGATCACCAAGGTCAACAAGGCTGATGCCGATTCCAAGACCAAGATGAACGCTCGTATCGGCGACACGATCACCTATACCCTTACCACCACGATTCCGGACTACACCGGCTACGTCGACGGCTCCCGCGTGCTGCAGCTTATCGATACCGCTGCTCACGGCCTGAAGGACGTTACGGTTACCAAGGTTAAGGTTGGCGACACCGAGCTTAATGAGGATGCTGACGCCGATAACAACGGCTACGTCCTGAAGCAGGACAAGAATCGGATCGATCCCTTGGACAACTGCAATAAGGCTGACGCTACTGTCACCACGGTTGACCTTGCTCACTACGTTAACACGAACGACAACATTGCCTCTGGCGCTACGGTTACCGTTACCTTGACCGCTGTTGTCGACTCCGATGCCGTTATTGCTGGCGTTGGTAACCCCAACACCGTTGAGCTTGCGTACTCTCGTACCCCGAGCGGCGAAAAGCACCAGGTTCCTGGCCCCACCGTTCGCGTGTACACCTATGACTTCAGCATCTATAAGACCAACATGGCCGGTGACACCGCGCTCTCTGGTGCTCAATTCGCCATTGCCCGCGTGGACAGCAATGCTGAGACCTTCATGACGCAGGACGCTGTGACCAAGGCCTGGAAGAATCTCACTACTGCCAAGCCCGCTGCCGATGCGGACGGGGGCGTGTTCACTACCAGCGCTGACGGCAAGATCGCCATGTCTGGTCTCCCTGCTGGCGAGTACCACGTCTACGAGATTAAGGCTCCTGATGGCTACACCAGCATCGGCCTTCCCGATTTCAAGTTCACCATCACCCCGACGTTTGATACCGCCGGCACGACGGTAACGTCCGTGGCGTACGAGAAGACGACCAATACCGACGGCAATCGCGTCTCCTTCGGTACGGGCGAAACCGCTTCTATGGCTCAGATCAAGAACGCCAAGAATCTCACCGAGCTGCCTATGACCGGTGACCTGGGCATCAAGGTCTTCGTTACTGTGGGTGTGCTGCTCATGGCTGCTGGCGCCGCCTTCGCCCTGAGTGCACGAATGCGCGCTTAATTCCCTAGCTTGATGACGCGGCGAGCGGGCGATCGTCGTCTCCTATCAGCGCCTGCGCGTCGCGTTCTCATCTTCCCTTTCGCCGCACCCCGTCGCGCTTGGACCCGCGGCGGGGTCGGTGCTTTGACCGCGCCCTCGCACCCACACCCCCGGAGGTGAACCACATGGAGGCAATCAAGCCCGTATCGACGATGCGCACGCCGAGCGGC
Source organism: uncultured Collinsella sp. (assembly GCA_905197385.1). Taxonomy (GTDB): domain Bacteria; phylum Actinomycetota; class Coriobacteriia; order Coriobacteriales; family Coriobacteriaceae; genus Collinsella. The sequence continues at coordinate 1,518 of CAJJYO010000038.1, read as the reverse complement.
GGTTCGAACCCGGCTTCCCCCAACCCGCGTAAACCGCCCCTCGTCCTGCGCCTGCTTTCCCTTCTGTGCTTTGCCGCTGGCTTTGTTATCGTGGCCACGCCCCTCGTCCTGCGCGCTATTTCCCAGGCTGAGCAAACGGCCGCAGTTACCGCAGCCCAAAACACCGTGGATGGCTGGCCCTATCCGCAGGCGGAGGAGGCCCTCGCGGCCGCACACGCCTACAACGAGCAGCTGGCCGCCGGCGGTCAGGACGTCATCGGCGAGGTTGTGGACCCGTTCGGTAGCGCCTCCGGCGCCTCCACCGCCTCTGGCTCTGAGGATTCCATCGCCTCGCAAGACACCACCTACCAGGGGCTTCTTAACGCGGGATCGGGCCTTATGTGCTCGGTGCGCATTCCTAAGATCGACGTGAACCTGCCCGTGTACCACGGCACCTCCACCGAGGTACTCGCCGCGGGCGCCGGCCACCTGTATGGAACGTCGCTTCCCGTGGGTGGCGCGAACACGCACGCCGTGCTTACCGGCCACCGCGGCGTGCCGGGCTCGCTCCTGTTCACGCGTCTGGACGAGCTGCAGGTTGGCGACTCGTTTTACATCGAGGTGATGGGCGAGGAGCTGGGTTACAAGATCGACCGCATAGACGTGATTACGCCCGACGACGATTCCAAGTTGCGCGTGACCGCCGGCGAGGACCGCGTGACGCTCATGACCTGCACGCCCTACGGCGTGAACTCGCACCGCCTGCTGGTATCGGGTGTGCGTGCAAGCATTCCGGATGAGGTTCCCGTGCCCGAGGAGGCGCAGGGCATCAACACCACCGCGGTGGCGCTGGGCGTTTTGGGCGCGCTGCTGGCGATTGTTGTGGGTCTCGTTGTGGCCGGGCACGTGCGCAAGAAGCGGCGCGCCGCGCAGCGTGCCGCCGTTGCCGCCGCGGTGACGTTGGACGCCGACGCGGCTGCTGGCGATGGCGGAAACGGGTGGACCGCGGGAGCCTCCAGGTTTGCGGCCCCCTTCGCCTCCTCTGCTTCAGCCTCCTCGGCTTCCCCCGATTCCGATGCTGATTCTCCCGAGTATCGCGGGCGACACCTGCGCTAGCGCCCGCGTCGGTGCTCAATATCGCTCGAAGTGTAGCGCCTTCGCTCGCTTCCTGGTCATTTGCCAGAACCGCGGCGCGATCCCGAACATGCCGTACGACGCGATGGTCGAGCTTCCTGCCTACATCGGCAAGAACGGCCCCGAGGTCATCTCGCGCGACAACATCCCGCTGTTCCAGCAGGGCCTCATGATGCAGCAACTCAACTCCGAGAAGCTCGTGGTCGAGGCGTGCATCGAGGGTTCGTATGAGAAGGCGCTCAAGGCGTTCACGCTCAACAAGACGGTCCCGTCCATGACGGTGGCCAAGGAGATTCTCGACGACATGATCGAGGCCAACAAGGATTTCTGGCCTGTGCTTAAGTAACGAGACCTTCGACGACGGCCCGACTGCGAACGGTTCGCAGCGGCCTTTGAGGTTCATAG
>CAJJYO010000037.1 GCA_905197385.1 uncultured Collinsella sp. | reverse complement strand
GGCGTGTTGGGCAGCCAATTGCGTTACCCCAGATAAAACCTGCCAAAACAAACCTGTCCCTTTTTGGTAGGTTTTTGCCTTGAGAGCGGTACCATACAGGCAATGTTTAAACGAGAAAGGTGGGCTCCCATGGAACCTAAGCAGTACTACATCGGCATCGACGTCGGCGGCACTTCGGTTAAGGAGGGCCTGTTCGACGAGGACGGCAACCTGCTTGCCAAGGCCAGCGTGCCCACGCCTCCTATCGTTGACGCCGCGGGCTTTGCCGCGGTGACCGAGGCTATCGACCAGGTGGTCGCCAAGGCACAGATTCCGCGTGCCTTTGTGGCGGGCATTGGCCTGGCCGTTCCGTGTCCCATCCCGGCGTCGGGCGATGCCAAGGTCAAGGCCAACATTGCCATTAACCTGCCCGAGCTGAGGGTCGCCATTCAGAAGCACTGCCCCGATGCGGTCGTTAAGTATGAGAACGATGCCAACGCCGCTGCCATGGGCGAGGCCTGGCTCGGTTCTGCCAAGGGCGTGCAGAACGTGGTGATGGTCACCATCGGTACCGGCGTGGGCGGCGGCGTTATCGTTAACGGCGACGTGGTATCGGGCGTTGTGGGCGCCGGCGGCGAGATTGACCACATGTGCCTGAACCCGGCCGAGGAGCGCACCTGCGGCTGTGGCGGCCATGGCCATCTGGAGCAGTATTCCAGCGCCACCGGCGTGGTGAGCAACTACCTTGCCGAGTGCAAGAAGGCGGGCGTCGAGCCCATTGAGCTCACCGGCCCCTCCGATTCCAAGGACGTGTTCCAGGCTTGTCGCGAGGGCGACAAGCTCGCGCTGGCCGCGGCCGATACCATGGCCGACTATCTCGGCCGCGCACTGGCGCTTATTGCCAACGTGGTTGATCCCGAGATGTTCCTCATCGGCGGCGGCGCCTCCGCCTCGGCCGATGTCTACCTCGACAAGGTTCGCGAGCACTTTAAGCAGTACGCGCTTTCCGCCTCGCGCGAGACGCCCATTAAGGTCGCTTCGCTCGGAAACGACGCCGGCATCATCGGTGCTGCCTACGTAGCCCTGCGCGCTGCCGGTAAATAGCTGGTGCAAGGGGGACAGGTTACATTGCACCAACATGGTGCAAAAGGGACAGCCTTGGCCCCCGTGCCTGCGCCCCAAAATATGCCGTGGCCCTTCCGTCTGCGAAGGCTCGGCAACGGCGTGCTACCATAGCTACGTCCAAGTACACATATCAAGTGGAGGATATCCATGGCAAACGTTCTTGTCTTTGGTCACCAGAACCCCGATAACGACGCCATCATGAGCGCCGTCGTCCTGTCCCAGCTGCTCAACCAGGTTGAGTATGCCGGCAACACCTACGAGGCCTGCGCCCTTGGTCAGCTTCCGGCCGAGTCCGCCAAGCTGCTCGCCGACGCCGGCATCGCCGAGCCCCGCGTGATCGAGTCCGTCGAGGCTGGTCAGCTCGTCGTCCTCACCGACCACAACGAGTCTGCCCAGTCCGTCGCCGGCCTTAAGGACGCCACGGTCTTTGGCGTTGTCGATCATCACCGCATCGGCGACTTCGAGACCGCCGGCCCGCTGCACTACATCTGCCTGCCCTGGGGCTCCAGCTGCACCATCGTCACCAAACTCGCCGGCGTGCTCGGCGTTGAGCTTTCCGACGTTCAGGCCAAGCTGCTGCTCTCGGCCATGATGACCGACACGCTCATGCTCAAGAGCCCCACCACCACCGATGTCGACCGCGCCGTCGCCGCCAAGCTCGGCGAGCAGGTGGGCGTCGACCCGGTCAAGTTTGGCATGGAGGTTTTCCTCACCCGTCCGTCCGGCTCCTTCACCGCAGCCGAGATGGTCGGCAACGACATCAAGATGTTCGAGCCTGCTGGCAAGAAGCTGCTCATCGGCCAGTACGAGACTGTCGACAAGACCCGCGCACTCGGCATGATCGACGAGATTCGCGAGGCCATGCGCGCCTACGCCGCCGAGAAGGGTGCTGACGGCATTGTCCTGTGCATCACCGACATCATGGAGGAGGGCTCGCAGGTCCTGCTCGAGGGCGAGACCGAGGCTGCTCAGAAGGGCCTGGGCATTGCCGACGAGCACGACGGCGTCTGGATGCCGGGCGTCCTCTCCCGTAAGAAGCAGGTCGCTGCCCCCATCATGGCCGCCTGCTAGGTTTAGTCGACCAAACGCCACGACCGGATCGCGGAAGCCCCGTGCTCCGGTCGTTTTTTGTGCACGGCGCCGCGTCGTCTCTTGGATAGGCGTGCCCGTGCCGTTGAGCAAATAATGTTCAACCTGTGGTTCCGCTTTTCGGCCACGCTTGCGCGCTTGTCGTGCAGGGTAGGCTAGATGCAAGCGTAATACGTTAGAGCGCGGCGCCGCCACTTGGGCGGGCCGTGCTTTTTTAAGACGGGAGCTTTCCCGTGAAAGGAGCCGCCCATGGCAGCACCCGAGCAGCTGTTCAACGTCCGTGAGCGCAAGCGTTTTGAGCGCCATGACATTTGGGAGCGCATCGCCGAGAACGGCACGATATCCGCCGCCGTCATGGTCTTCGCCGCCATCGCCGCCGTCATTTGCGCCAATACCGATGCCTACGAGGCCATCCATCACTTTTTGGAGACCCCGCTGTATGTGGGTCTGGGCAACCTTACGGCCGGTCTCACCGTTGAGCTATTCGTCAACGACTTCCTCATGGCGATTTTCTTTTTGTTGGTGGGCATTGAGCTTAAGTACGAGATGACAGTTGGCGAGCTCAAGAACCCGCGCCAGGCTATGCTTCCCATGCTGGCGGCCGTGGGCGGCGTCGTCGTTCCCGCCTGCATCTACCTGATCTTTAACCATGCCGGCGCGCACAACGGCTGGGCCATTCCCATGGCAACCGATATTGCCTTTGCGCTGGGCGTGCTGTCGCTTTTGGGCAACCGCGTGCCCAACGGCGTGCGCGTGTTCTTCTCGACGCTCGCCATCGCCGACGACCTCATCTCCATCGCCGCCATCGCCATCTTCTACGGTCAGAGCCCCAATCCGTTTTGGTTGGGCGCCGCCGCGCTTGTGACCTGTGCGCTCGTGTGGCTCAACAAGACGCAGCATTACCGCCTTGCCCCGTATTCGGTACTGGGCCTGCTGTTGTGGTTCTGCATGTTCAAGAGCGGCGTGCACGCTACGCTTGCTGGCGTCATCCTGGCCTTCACCATCCCGGCCAAGTGCGGTGTTAAGCTTGATAGCCTCACCGATTGGCTGGGCGAGTGCTTGCCGCTGCTCGATGACCGCTACGACGACGAGGCGCACATCCTGGGCCAGCATGACTTTACCGTCTCGACCACCAAAGTCGAGCGCGTCATGCACCGCGTGACCCCGCCGCTCATCCGCATGGAGCGCCTGATCTCCACGCCGGTCAACTTTGTGATCCTGCCGATCTTCGCGTTCGTCAACGCACAGGTTCGCCTGGTGGGCGTGGACATGAGCACGCTACTCACCGACCCGGTGACGCTCGGCGTGTACTTTGGCATGCTGCTGGGCAAGCCGATCGGCATCTTTGGCATGACGTTTGCCTTGGTCAAGCTCAAGGCCTGCGAGCTGCCGCACAACGTTAACTGGCACATGATTGCCGGTGTGGGCATTCTGGGCGGTATCGGCTTTACCATGTCGATTCTCATCAGCGGCCTCGCCTTCCCGACGGCCCAGTTTGAGGTTCTGGCTGCCAAGGCCGCCATCCTTGCCGGTTCGGTCACCGCGGCCGTGCTCGGCATGATCTACATGAGTGTGGTCTGCAAACACCCCGCGCCCAAGAACGAGTAAAAGCACAAACAAGTTTGAAAACGCCGCCCGTGAACACCGTCACAAGCGGCGTTTTAGTCATTGGGGACGTTCTTAAATGACTAGGTTTATTCCACGGTGCCGTAGACGGCGCCCCAGCCGTGGGCGGCCAAGGCGGAGTTGAGCTGGTCGCAAAGCGATTGGCGGTCGTAGTAGCCGGGCGGCAAAAGGTTGACGATTTCCATGAGGTCGGGCGCGAGGTCCAAGATCTCGGCCTGCACGATGAGATCCAGGCGGTCGATGGCGCGGCGGTCATAAAACAGTCCGTCGACCAGGCGCTGCAGGTCGCCGAATTCCTCGGCCTGGAACGATCCGTACTCCATAGTGCCTCCTTGGGCGCCCCACGCCGGCATGCGCGGCGATGTCGTAATTCATTGCGATGGACTTAATCTATCACGGCTTCATACCCTTGCGGCGGTGGCGGTCTATACTTAGACGAACTGCAACGTCCCGCTTCGCGAAAGGTCGCACCCATGCAGACGATCTACCAGAAGATGGAAACCACCGAACTCGATGCCGCCATCGAGGCGCTCAAAGCCGAGGTCGCCGAGGTCAAGGCCAAGGGCCTGGCGCTCGACATGGCCCGCGGCAAGCCGTCGCCCTCCCAGGTGGGCATCTCTCGCCCCATGCTCGATATCCTCAATGCCGATGCCGATCTGCACGACGGCAACGTCGACTGCTCCAACTACGGTTGCTTTGAGGGCATTCCCTCGGCACGCAAGCTGGCGGGGGAGTTCCTGGGTTGCCCCGCCGAGCAGACGCTCGTACTGGGTTCGTCGAGCCTGCTGATCGAGCACGATATCGCCGGCATGTTCTGGCGCTGCGGCTCGTGCGGTAGCGAGCCTTGGGAGGCTTATGAGGCCGCGCATGACGGCAAGAAGGTCAAGTTCCTGTGCCCTGTTCCCGGCTACGACCGCCACTTTGGCATCACTGCCGACTTGGGTATCGAGAATGTCCCCGTCGCGATGACCGACAACGGCCCCGACATGGACGAGATCGAGCGCTTGGTTGCCGCCGACGACTCCATCAAGGGCATCTGGTGCGTGCCCAAGTATTCCAACCCCACGGGCATCACCTTTAGCGAGGACACCGTGCGTCGCCTGGTCGAGATGCCCACGGCCGCGCCCGATTTCCGCATCTTCTGGGACAACGCCTACTGCGTGCACGACCTGTACGACGAGACCGACGAGCTCGCCAACATCTTTGACCTCGCTCGCGCGGCGGGTACCGAGGACCGCGTGGTGGCTTTTGCCTCGACGTCCAAGATCACCTTCCCGGGCGCCGGTATCGGCTTTATCGGTGCGAGCCCCGCGGTCATCGCCGAGTTCTCCAAGCGCCTGAAGGCCGGCCTCATCAGCGCCGACAAGCTCAACCAGCTGCGTCACGTGCGCTTCCTTCCCACCATCGAGGCGGTCAAGGAGCACATGAAAAAGCATGCCGAGTTTCTGCGTCCGCGCTTTGAGGCCGTTGAGCGCAAGCTCACCGAGGGCCTGGGCGATACGGGCTGTGCCACCTGGACGCACCCCCGCGGCGGCTACTTTGTAAGCTTCGATGGTCCCGAGGGCTCGGCCCAGAAGGTCGCCGCGCTTTGCGCCGACCTGGGCGTCAAGCTCACGCCGGCCGGTGCCACCTGGCCCTATGGCAAGGATCCGCGCGATACCAACATCCGTATTGCGCCGAGCTATCCCACGGTCGAGGACCTGGAGGCCGCGCTCGACGTGCTGGTGCTGGCCGTTAAGCTTGTCGCTGCCGAGCTTGCTCGTGCCGAGCGCGCCTAACGCCTAGGGCCCCGCAAGTCCGCGCCCAGTACTATCCGCACTTTCGATACGTAAAGGAGCGTATACATGGATTTGGGTATTTCCACCAACCCCACGCCGGAGATCTACACCATTAAGGTAACCGGCGAGATCGATATCTCTAACGCCGATAGCCTGCGCAATGCTATCGACCTGGCGCTCGAGCAGCCCACTGAGGCCGTTGAGCTCGATTTTGCCCAGGTGAGCTACATCGATTCGACGGGCATTGGCGTGCTCGTGGGCGCCGCGCACCACGCGGTCGACCACGGTAAGCGCTTTAGCTGCACTAATGTGCAGCCCCCGGTGATGCGCGTGGTTCAGCTGCTGGGCGTCGACCAGGAGATTTCGATCACGGCGGCATAATCTTTGCCCCCAAAAGGGCGTGCCGTTTGGCATATGTTTGTGATGCGCTCGGACGTTTTGGCGTCCGGGCGCTATACTTGACCGAATGAATAGACGAGTTCCGGCCGAATGGCGCGGTGCGGGCTCGACTCACATCGAGCCTTGGAGGTATGTGTGTTTGGTATTGGAGAGGGTGAGCTCGCGATCATCGTGGTCTTCGGCTTTTTGCTGTTTGGCCCGGATAAGCTCCCACAGATGGGCCGCACGATCGGCCGTGCCATTCGTCAGTTCCGCGAGACGCAGGAAAAGATGACGGCCGTTGTTCAGTCCGAGATCATCGATCCGGTAAGCGAGGCTGCTTCGGCTCCGGTCAAGCCCAAGAAGGCTGCCGTCGATGACGATTCCGATGCGGACGAGGATGCCGCCGGGACGGCTGCACCCGCAAAGAAGGAGACCTTTGCCGAGCGCCGTGCCCGCCTTGCCGCCGAGAAGGCCGCGAGCGAGGGTGCCACCGAGGACGAAGGCGCTGCTGATGAGGCCGAGAGCGCCGAGCCCGCCAAGGCCGAGCCTGCTGCTGCCGCCGTCGAACCCGAGCCAGCTGCAGAGCCGGAGCCCAAGCCCGAGCCGGCAGAGCCCACGACGGCTGACCTCTACGCCCGTCGTCCCCGTAAGCGCAAGGCCGTCGTCGACCAGCTCGCTCGCGAGCTCGAGGCCGAGGACGACGCTGCTGCCGCCGACGCCCCGAAGGGAGGCGATGAGTAATGCCTATCGGACCTGCGCGAATGCCGCTTTTCGATCACCTGGGGGAACTCCGTCGCCGCCTGACCATCGTGGTCGTGTCGGTGTTTGCCGCTGCTATCGTGCTGTATTTCGCCACGCCTGTAGTGCTCGACATCCTGGAAGATCCCATCCGCTCCTTTGTGCCGGACGGTAAGTTCTACATCACTACCACGCTCGGCGGCTTTGGCTTGCGCTTTTCGCTGGCCATCAAGATGGCCGTTGTCATGTGCACGCCCATGATCATCTGGCAGGTCTTGGCGTTTTTCCTGCCGGCGCTTCGCCCCAACGAGCGCAAGTGGGTCGTGCCCACGGTGCTCGCCTCGACGGTGCTGTTCTTCCTGGGCGCCATCTTTTGCTACTTCATCATCATTCCTGCGGGCTTTGAGTGGCTCATCGGCGAGACTTCGGCTGTCGCCACGGCGCTGCCCGATCTGGAGAACTACGTCAACATGGAGCTGCTCTTTATGATCGGCTTTGGCGTGGCATTTGAGCTGCCGCTCATCATCTTCTACCTGTCCGTCTTCCATATCGTGTCCTACGCGGCCTTCCGCAGTGCCTGGCGTTTCGTGTACGTTGGCCTGCTTGTGGGCTCGGCTGTGATTACGCCCGACGGCTCGCCCGTTACGCTGGGCCTCATGTATGGCGCCCTGCTCTCGCTCTACGAGATTTCGCTTGCCATTGCCCGCGTGGTCATTACCGCGCGCGAGGGCAAGGAGGGCTTGTTTGTGAGCCGTCTGGACCTGTTCTCGGACGACGAGGACGATGAGGAGTAAATCGGTATGCACGAGGTTGGCATTGTCAACGGCATACTCGATACAGTGATTCGCGCGGCGCGTGGGGCGGGGGCCTCGCGCGCCGTTTTGGTAACACTTCGTATTGGGGATATGACCGAGGTCGTGCGCGAGGCGCTCGACTTTGCGTGGGAGACGTTTCGCGACGAGGACCCGCTCACGCGCGGCTGCGAGCTTGCCGTTGAGGAGGTCCATCCACAAAGCGAGTGTCTGGACTGCGGTGAGGTTTTCGATCATGACCGCTTCCACTGCCGCTGCCCCCAATGTGGCGGCGCCAACGTGCGCCTGCTGCACGGCCGCGAGCTTGACATCGCCAGTATCGAAATCGAAACCCCCGACGATTAGCCCGCTAGCCATCTGGTGATGGGGTATAAAGGGGCCAAATTAAGGAGCGCTAAGTATGGTTGAGAAAACGATTGATATCGCGTCGCCGATCCTGTCGCGCAACGAGCGCCTGGCAGATCAGCTGCGTCAGCGATTTAATGAGACAAACACCTACGTGATCAACGTCTTGTCGAGCCCCGGCTCGGGCAAGACCACCACAATCCTGGGCACCAACGAGCGCCTGCGCGACAAGGCTGGCCTGCGCTGCGCCGTCATCGAGGGCGATATCGCCTCGGATGTCGATGCCATTACCATGAAGGAAGCCGGCATGCCCGCCATCCAGATCAACACGGGCGGCCTGTGCCACCTCGAGGGCAACATGATCATGGAGGCCGTTGACGCGTTCGACCAGGCGGTGGGCCTTCAAAACATCGATGTCATCTTTATCGAAAACGTGGGCAACTTGGTCTGCCCGGTCGACTTTGACCTGGGCGAGAACCTGTCCATCATGATTCTCTCGGTGCCCGAGGGCGACGACAAGCCTATCAAGTACCCGGGCATCTTCCAGCACGCCGGCGCACAGCTGCTCAACAAGGTCGACGTGGCTCCGGCTTTCGATTTTGACATGGATAGGTATACTAAGACACTCGATGACCTCAATCCGCAGGCGCCGCGGTTTGCCGTGAGCGCGCGCAAGGGCGAGGGCATGGATGCCTGGTGCGATTGGCTCATCGGGCAGATCGAGCAAGCAAGGGCGTAAATCGGCCGCCATACGGGCGGGCGTAGCCGCAGAGACACGAGATAGGAGCCTCTTTTGAAGCTCATCATCGCCGAGAAAAACGACGCCGCGCGTCAGATCGCCGAGCGTCTGTCCACGGGCAAACCCAAAAAGGACAAGGTGTACAACACCGCCATCTACCGTTTTGAGTGGAAGGGCGAGGAGTGCGTGACGATCGGTCTTGCCGGTCACATCCTTGCGCCCGATTTTTGCGACAGCGTGCTGTTCGATAAAAAGCTGGGATGGTATTCGGTTACCGAGGACGGCGAGATGCTACCGGCCGACATGCCCGATGGCCTGGCACGCCCGCCCTACGACACCAAGCGCAAGCCGTTTCTTGCCGATGGCATCTCAATCAAGGGCTGGAAACTCGAGAGCCTGCCTTACCTCACCTGGGCGCCCGTCATTAAGCTACCGGCCGAGAAGGAACTCATTCGTTCGCTCAAGAACCTCGCTAAAAAGTCTGACAGCGTCATTATCGCCACGGACTTCGATCGCGAGGGCGAGCTAATCGGTTCGGACGCCCTTAACAAGGTGCGCGAGGTGGCGCCGGACTTGCCGGTTGCCCGCGCCCAGTACTCTTCGTTTACCAAGGCCGAGATCACGCAGGCCTTCGATAATCTCGTCTCGCTCGACCAGAACTTGGCCGACGCCGGCGAGAGCCGTCAGCACATCGACCTCATTTGGGGCGCGGTGCTCACGCGCTACCTGACGCTCGCCAAGTTTGGCGGCTTTGGCAACGTGCGTTCCGCCGGCCGCGTGCAGACGCCGACACTCGCCCTGGTGGTCGAGCGCGAGCGCGAGCGCATGGCGTTTGTGCCCGAAGACTATTGGCAGATCCGTGGCATGGGCGCCGCGCAGGGCGCTGCCGAGGACGACCGCTTTAAGATCGCGCACAAGACGGCACACTTTACCGACAAAGACGCTGCCGAGACGGCGTACGGCCATGTCGATGGCGTTGCGACGGCAACCGTCGCCGCGGTGACCAAGCGCTCGCGCAAGCAGCAGCCGCCCACGCCGTTTGCGACTACCTCGCTGCAGGCAGCCGCTGCAGCCGAGGGCATCTCGCCTGCGCGCACCATGCGCATCGCCGAGTCCCTCTACATGGCGGGCCTCATCAGCTACCCGCGTGTCGACAACACTGTGTACCCCGCGACGCTCGATCTGGGCGCCGTGGTGAGCGACCTTGCAAAGATTAATCCGGCGCTGACGCCCGTATGCAAAAAGGTGCTCGCCGGCCCCATGAAGCCCACGCGCGGCAAGGTCGAGACCACCGACCACCCGCCTATCTACCCTACGGGCGAAGGTGATCCGTCCACGCTCGATGGCGGCCAGCGCAAGCTCTACGACCTCATCGCCCGCCGCTTCCTGGCGACGCTTATGGGTCCCGCGACCATCGAGAACACCAAGCTCGAGCTCGACGTGAACGGCGAGCCGTTCGTGGCTT
>CAJJYO010000036.1 GCA_905197385.1 uncultured Collinsella sp. | reverse complement strand
GCCGATTTACAAATAGCATAGCGGTCGTCCTCACAATCATGATTAAGGGGATAGTGTAGCTCGTGCGGGGGCGCTGTGCACCGATGCTCAGAAAATGCAGCAATGGTCTGCCGGTGCTAACGAGCGAGCCTTCTCGTCTGCCTGGGTGGTCCATTTTGGGCCACATGGGTATGGGCATGTGCCTGTTTGCTCGACATACTTAATGTCGACAGCCCGTGCTTAAGGAGGATGTTTCCATGGACGAGATGTTTGCCATTAAATGTCAAAACTGCGGCGGCCCTATGTACTCGCACCAGGCTAAGCGCGGCTTTGAGTGCGCCTATTGCGGCGCGGTCGTTCCGTGGCAGGCCGATGCAGGGGAGCCCAAGAGCGCTTTGGGCATTCGCCATGCGCCGTTGACGGTGGTGGATGGACTGCTCAAGCTCACGCATGTGTCGCAACTCGAGCGCCCGGAGGACCCGGACTGGTATTTCTTCAATTCGCACTGGCGCAATCAGTCGGTCTTGGAACATCTGCTGTGGGAGGATCGCGGCACGGCGCAGGAGTTCCAAGAAGCCACGCATGTGAGCATTCCTTGCCCCTTCTGCGGAGCGTCCTTTGAGGGCGAGTCGACCCAGCGCGTGTTTGAGTGCCCGTCCTGCGGCAATAAGATCGGCGTCGCCGATCTGCTCAAGCCCGGTACCTTCAGCAAGCGCCTGACCATGGGCGTTGGTGCGGAGTATGTACCTGAGCAGGGTGTTCCCTGCGAAATCTCGCCGCAGCAGGCGCGTGCCAACGCGCTGCAGCTGGTGCGTCAGTATCCGGATGCCTTTGCCGGGCACGACGTGGAAGATGCGATCCAAAACGACATGATGCTCTTCTATTTCCCCATGGCGCTAGCGGATTTGCGCATGATGGCGTCCTTCCCGGGCAAGGGCCTGAGCAAGGAGACCCTGGTGTACTACGAGTTGCTCGACTGGGCGTATCCGAGGGCAAACTATCTGGATGTTCGCCTTATGGGCATTCTGGAGCCGTGGGACTTTGCCAAGGTTGGGCCGTTTGATCCAGCCATGCAGGAGGGTGACTTCCGCGTTGTCTCCGTCGATGCGTCCACCAAGGACCAGGTGGTCATTGATAAGCTGGCGCTCGACGTTGTGGACAACGATGCCGAGGCCGTACTGGGGCTCAATAAAAAGAGCATCCGAACCTGGGCGCGCAAGGCCCGCAAGCATAAGGATGGCCTGGTGATGGTGCCGGTCTACTTTGTCGATCGCCCGGCGTCGGATAGCCGCGACGGCGATCAAGTGCGCATCGCCGTGAACGGCCAGACGGGTCGTGCGGCAGCGGTAGTGTTTAGCGACAAGCGCGAGACGCATGTGGTGGCGCCACTCAATCCGAATGTGGCGCTGTCGAACGAAAGCACCGTGCATGCCACGCCCATCGAGGTCAAATACGTTAAATCGCCCTTCCTGTACCAGATCGTGCGCCGTGGAGGCGGTGAGCAACCGCGCCGAGTGGCAGCGGTTGCCGAGGGTTCCTACCGAGAAGAAAAGCCCAAACGTCGCGGCCTGCTGGGTGCGCTATTTGGTAAGTAGGGGAGTGGTGTCAGTTGGCGCCGTAACGTGAAAGCCAGAGGTATGGGGCGGCTCGCATGAGTGCGGGCTGCCCCGTTTTTGTGCGGCGACAGGACCGGCTTATAGGACAAAATGTGTGTCCCGATAGAACATCCGTTTCCATCCATTAATCCAGCCAGAACGGGTACGGGTCTCTGTGGTGGAGGTCCTCCCACACGGCCCTGTCGCCCCACTCCGGCCCTCCGTCCTCGCGCGACGGCGAGGCGGAGTAGACGCTGAACAGGAAGTCGATGTCCGCGTCGGTCGGCATCGTGGCGGGCTTCTCGCGCGCCGTCCTGGCGTCCCCCGAATGAGCGTGGCACCACCAGAACACCGCCTTCACGCGCTTGACCGACGTCAGCCCCCGGTGGTTGCGCAGGACGGCCCCCGGCTGCGAGTTCACCTCTCCCTCGATCATGTTGTTGGTCGACGGCAGCGGGCCGGCCTTGGCAAGGGCGGGGTCGAGGTAGGTGAACAGCGTCCCCGCCGACGCCAGCGACGACAGCGACGAGCGCGCCCGCCTCAGCCTCTCGTGGGTGTAGACCCTCCTGCCGTCCACCACGGTCCTGTCCTCCAGGAAGTCGGCCCAGAACCCGCACCAGTCAAGGCGCTCGACCCAGAGCTCCGCCTGGTGCAGCGTCTCGATGCCCATGAGGTCGCGCGCGATGAGGTAGAGCTCGCGCCCCGCCTGTAGCTTCGGCCGCGTCGTCGTGTAGCGCTTGACCTGCGAGAAGGCGTGGAAGGTGCACCTCTGGACCCTGGTGCGCGGCCAGGTCTCGCGCACGGCCTTGGCGAACCCGCTCCCGCCGTCGGTGACGACCACCTCGGGCGCCGGGATCGGCGCCATGCCCTCGAGTTCTCGGACCTGGCCATGTACCAGGAGGCCACCCTCTCGCCGCTGCAGCATATGAGCACCACGAGGTCGCGCGCGACCCAGATCCCGTCGACGTAGAGCACGCGGTGCAGCTCGCCGTCGGGGACGGGCATGGGCCAGACCTCCCAGAACTCGGCCGTCCTGCGCCTGAAGGACCGTCCGCCGCCCGGCATCGCCGCCTGGGAGTCCTTGGAGAGGAGCCACCCGAGGAACTCGTCCAGCCTTGTCGCCGTGTCGTCGTACCTCACCGTCGTCGACGCGCCGCAGGCCGTGCGCCTCCACCGCTGGGACCCCGATGAGGTCCTGCCGTTGCGCTTGGTCCGACCGCCGCAGTAGGGGCAATAAACGGCCTTCATGGGCACCTCTTCCGAAAGGGTATTTAACGGTTCCGGAAGAGGTTATCTACCTGCGGGAACGATAGGCAACCGGACACACATTCTGTCCGAGCGGTTAAAAGCGGGCACGGAATTTAAACGGCTGAAAAAGGGGCATCGACCTGCGCCGATGCCCCCAACGTGGACACACATTTTGTCCTATAAGCCGGCTTTTACTTCAGCGTCTAAGTTGTTTCGTATTTACAGGACGCAGTCCTCAGGCACTTCGTCCTTGTACGGCTCTCCGTCTTTGAGCGCCTTCTCGACAGCGGCGACAATGTGATCGTCATCCATTGTCGAAAGCCCCCACGGGATGAAGCCGAACCGCTCCATATGGGCCTCGAGCGCATCCTCGGCGGTCATTTTCTCGGAATCCCTCATCGTGCCAGCCTCTCTACAAGCTCGTCAAACTTTGCAAGCGACTCACCGTTGGTGTCTAGTAGACCGCTTCGGGTTCAGGCTTGAGCTTGGATGGCTTGCCGGTCTTCAGGCACTTCTCTATTTCGGCGATAGGGTCGCGCATGCAGTAGGCGTGGCATCTCTCATGGAAGGTCTGCTTGTACTCACGCATGAGGCGGTCCAGCTTCTCGCTGTCCTCCTTGCTTAGGTAGATGTACATGTCAGCCCCTTCCCAACTCGTCGAGCATCTCATCGAATATCTTACCCGATTCCGGGAAATAGCGTCTCAACCGCTCGGCTGATTCCGGGCTTGTGAAGTGGGCGCTGAAAAAATCGGCGAACGCCTCCCTCGCGATGAGGTCCTCGTTCCAATCGTAATCAGGATGCCACACTCCGTCCTTGCAGTGGCTGTCGGTGATGCCGGAGAAGATGTCCGATACGTCGGCGCCGGCCCTTACACCAAGTGCCGCGATCTCGCCGTTGACCCTCTTGCAAACGAGGTCGTCGCTGTTCCTCGCGCATGCGGGGATGATCTCGCGTGGCCGGCGGTGAGCTCGTCCCACTTAGCGCTCTTCACGGGGTCGGCGGCTACGGCGGCGGGTTTCTCGAGGGGCATCCGCCGCCTCCTATTGGCATAAAAAGCCGCCCCGAAGGACGGCTTGCGCGGCGGTAGGATTTGCACCTACGTCTCCTCAATCAAGGGCACTCCTCGTACTGTGCTACTTTCCGCGATTTCTATTTTCCCTTACGCTGGCAACCTTATCAAGTTTTGGATCAGTGCCGATCTAACTGGTAATCAAACATCGAGCGCAATATAAGAAAGGCAGTGCGGCAGTTCGAAAAGGTGGAAGGTGGGCCGGTAAGCCCCTCTATTGTCGTGCTTAACTGCGAGGAAGTCCCTGTGACAAGAGAGGACGCGCTGAAGCGCGTGCGGCTTGAGATGTCGAGGCATGACATCGACCGCGTTATCTTGTTGACCAGGGCGGGGCCATAGACGACATAAAGAAATGAGCCCCAGGTTAGCTATCCAGCACGCCCAGGGCTTTTCAAATCAGATTATACACACCTGGCTAGCGCAATGTCAGTGCGGCGGTCTCCAAAACTGCTTACCGGGGTTCGATTCCTCGGCCAGGTGCCATCGGGGCGTGGCGGAATTGATAGACGCGCGTGCCTCAGGAGCACGTGGGCTTCGCCCGTGCGGGTTCGAGTCCAGCCGGCCTGACCAAACGTTGAACCAGGCCATCCGCACGGGTGGCCTGGTTCATGCCGAAAAGCGCCCCGCACGGGACAAGATGATGCCTCACACGGGGCAGAAATGGAGGGAGCATGGCCCATGAGACCACGCCCGCCGAGACCGAGCCGACCGAACCTGCACAGGGCGGAGACACCGGCCAGGACCCCGACTACAAGGCGCTCTACGAGAGCGCGCTGAAGGAATCGCGAAAAGACCCTCGCAGCCGCGCGCAGCGTCGACCTCTCCACGATGCCTCCCGGCCTGTTTCTGCTGTCAGCGCGCCCTAAAACAAGCAGCCCTCAATCAACTCTTTGCCTCGCAAGGCGTTGACCCACTCCTGCGGAATTGCGTCCATGCCGTATGCTGTGCCGGCAAGGGCGCCTGCGACGGCTGCGGTGGTGTCGGTGTCGTCGCCCAGATTGACGGCGGCAAGGACGCAATCTTCGTAGCTGTTAGTGTTGACGAAGCACCAGGTAGCGGCTTTAAGCGTGTCACGCACGAAGCCGCCGGAACTGATTTCGTGCTCGGGCGCGCTTTTTAGCTGCAGCGCCCACGAGGGGAGCGCGCCGTTCATCACGTCCCTCATCAGCTCAACAAATATGATGCATGCGTCGGTCGACGTTCTGTGGGCGTGCGTAATCGCCGAGACTTTGCTGGCCTCTTCGTCTGTCGCATCGGTGAACGCCAGGGGAGCGATGCGCATGAGCGATCCGTTGCCGTTGTCGCGTTCGCCGGAGCCTCCTTTGCCGGTGTGCAAGGCGCGGGCGGTTGTGCCGCCGTAGTCGAAAACGCCGTCGATCGTATACTCGCCACGGGCAATCCAGCTCACGAATTTGTCGCGCATGTCCTCGGTGTCAATGCGGCCGAGCTCTCTGATGGAGTCGCAGGTGGCGAGCGTCATAGATGTGTCGTCGCTCCAGGTGCCGGCGGGCTGCTCGTGCGTGCCGTAGCCGATCATGTCGGTGCATTCGAACGTGCCACGAGGTCTGAACTCGTAGGGAACGCCCAGCGCGTCACCGACGGCAAGCCCATAGATGCAGTCGCGCAGCGTTGTTTTCGGTCTGTGTGTCATGGAAAGCTCCTCTTTTCCCGGGTGATGTGGAGTGCCGTCGGGGGTATCGGTCGCAACGTGCTGCTATCCTTGCACTTCGCCATTAGTCGCTTCGTTGATGGCGCGGTACTCGGCACTCAGCTCGCGCGCCAGCTCTTCCTTGCTTGGAAGATATGGCAGGTATTTGGCGGCAAACACTTGGTCGTTGTCTTCGGGCAGCGTGTACTCGACGATCGAATCGCTTTTGTCCGCGCAGAGCACGATGCCTATGGGCGGATTGTCGCCTTCGTTCATGAGTTCGCGCGTGTAGTAGTTCACATACATTTGCATCTGGCCCAGGTCCTGATGCGTAAGGTCATCGGTCTTAAGGTCGATGAGCACGAAGCAGCGCATCAGATAGTTGTAAAAAACAAGGTCAATATAGAAATGGCGCCCACCAAAGGTGATGCGCTTTTGGCGCGCCTCGAAAGCGAAGCCACGGCCAAGCTCCAGCAGGAACTTCTGAAGATGCGTGATGAGCGCCTGCTCTAGATCGCTCTCACGAAACGTAGCATCGTCCGAGAAACCTAAAAACTCCAGTACATATGGGTCGCGGATGATATCCTCGGGGCGACGAGCCGGGGCGCTCTTTTGGATTTCCTGGGTGACGGCCTCTTTGTCCTTGCTGGCAAGTAGGCGCTCGCGGAACATGGTGTTGATCTGGCGCTCGAGCTGACGCGTGCTCCAACGAGAATCGGCGCATTCGTTCATGTACCAGGCGCGAGCATCAGGGTCGGGAATGCGCATCAACCTGCGGTAATGAGTCCAGCTCAATTCGCTACGCAGTGCGTCGCGAATTGGAAACGCAAGAAAGAACTGACGCATATTGCGAAGGTTTGCGATGCCAAAGCCTCTTCCGAAATCCGCGGTAAGCCTTCTGGAGGGGCCTGCAATCAATGCCTCTCCATATGCTGCGCGCTCCTCTCCGCCCTGTTCATCAACAATGCTCTTGCCGATCTCCCAATACGCCTCAACCATCGCAAAGTTAACGGCGGTATAGGCCTTGTCGCGAGCGGCGTTGAGAATCGAGGAAACCTGCTTGTAAAAAACTTCTGGCACGATTGCCGATTCTCCACGGTTTACCAGTTCGCCCATCACTGTCGCCCCACTTTCATCTTGTGGAATGCATCTTTATCGCATTTAGTTTAAAGCCTCGCGCGGACACGAATTGCTGTGCTGTCTGGCACCTTCGCATGGGAGCCTTTCGGTGACTAAAATGTGACCATAGAGACAGTTTTATCGAACCTCATAGGGGTGGCGCTTATGGACAACAACACTTTGCTGTTCCAGGACAAAGGTTCGGGCAGGTTTAAAGACGTCAAGATCTACCCTAACCGCATCGAGGTGCTCAAGAAGGGCACTTTCGGCGGCAAGCATATCGAGATTGTCTACCTTGAGGACATCACGGGCGTTAACAGGATCAAGGGCCGCAATGTTTTTCTGCGCAACAGGTTGTTGACTGCCTGTGTCTTTTGCCTGAGCAGCCGCTCCCGGGCTCAGGAATTCGTCAACGTGCTCAATATGGTGATGTGACCGGGCGCTTTCGAACACAAAAAGCCGGGATGCAAGGAGTCACACCTTGCATCCCGGCTGAGCTAAAACGGCGCTGCTGCATGCCGTTGGAGCTTTAGCGTTTAATCTCGATATCCTCGAGCTTAACGTCCATGGCCTCGGTCTTGGCCTTGGCGATGTCGTCGGCAAATTCCAGAGACTCCATCATGGTCTCGACGGCGTCCTTGTGTTCCTCGACGTTGTCGATGCGCACGTACGCGCTGCCGCCGTCAACGTCGGTGAAGTACTCGGTCGTCACGCCGCCCGAGTGCGTAAAGTAGGCGCTGCGCCAGGTCTTGCCGTTGTACTTAACGGGATCGCTCTCGGTCCATCCGGAGTTGGCCTTCCACTTTGCCTCGTAGTCAAACAGTTCATCGGCCTTCTTGTCAGGATCGAAGACGGGGATGAAGCGGTCGCTGGCATGCTCGCTCTCGGTGAACTTAAACTGGGCCCTGTCGGCGGTATCGCCTGCGACGTCCGTGATTTCGACGCCCTCGGGGACTTCGACCTTAAACCAAATGAAGTCGGTCCTCATATCCACGGCTGGCTTTTCCGCTCCACCGCCACCGCCGCTGCCGGTAGCGCCGCCGCTGCCACCGCAACCCACCAAGGCAACTGCGGCAAAGAGACTGATGCAGAGGGTGAGAATCGCAAAGGCCTTCTTTTTCATGGTCGTGTCCTCCTCGATCTGTAACCGTCCATGGATTACCTGCCTTTACTGTACGCGCGAGCGGCTCGTAAGGGGGGGCCATGTGTCCCATTCTGAGGGCCGGATTTGCGCCGGCAAGTGGCAATATGTCCGGGCGCAAAAGAGGGGAGGGCCGGCCGATCCGATCCTCCCCTGGCTGGGCGTCCGATCATTTAATGACTGCGCATGCGATGCTGCGTGCGAGCCCCTAATGCTTGATCTCGATGCTCGAAATCTCGACTTCGCGTGCCTCGGCAACTGCCTTCGCCATGTCATCGGGGAACTCGATGGAGTTGAGGAGCGCCTCGGCTTCTTTCTTATGCAGATCGAAGTTCGAGATGAGGACGTAGACGCTTCCCGGCTCAACGTCGGTAAAGAGGAGGGTTGAGACGCCGCTGCTGTCCTCGTACGTTCCGACGAGCCACGTCCTGCCGTTATACTCGACGGACCCGCCATCCTTCCACTGGAACGTATCACCTTTCTTTTCTGCCTGGTCGGCGTGGGATTCCTCTGCCGTCAGCGCTTTTTTCCAAACGGGGATAAAGCGATCGGCCGAACCGTTCTCGTCTTCGGGGAAGGTGAGCTGGACCCTGTCGGCATTCTTGCCAGCGGAGTCGCTTACGCCAACGCTCTCGGGCATCTCGACCTTAAACCAGATAAAGTCAGTCTTTTCGGCGACGGGGGCCTTTTCCTTGCCTTCGCTCTTTGAGGTACTGCCGCCCACGCCCGATGCGCTCCCGCCGCAGCCGACAAGGGCAAACGCGGCAAAGAGGGCGATGCACAGGGAAAGGATCGATAGGGTCTTTTTCTTCATGGTGGCGTCCTCCTTGTCTGCCGATGACATCACGGCGCCGCATGCTGTTGGGGTACTGATTGCGCTGGCGGCGGATGTCTCTGTGCACTGTGCGGCTTATGCCTCCGTTCATCGCTTGTGGCCGTTGCGCGGCCGTGCCCCAACGGGTTCCTTACTTATAGATATGCCCCAGTTTGTGCCGTTCGGGAGTCTCGAAAGGTGGGCCATGTGTCCCATGTTTGCGGCGCCGACGCCTATCGTTCGTCATAGAAATCCGCGATGGCCAGGTGTGCTGACGCTCATGTGCTTATGGGCTAGACTTAGCATCATTACGTGTTTGATGCGGTTGGTCGGCAGTTGCCGCCCGACCGATCTATATGACTTGAAGGTGCATACGTATGAGCCAAGAGATGATGGACAAGACCTGCCGTGGGTTTGCCGAGGCGCTGGCCGCGCGCGAGCCGGTTCCCGGCGGCGGTAGCGCGAGCGCCTTTGTGGGCGCGCTGGGCGCCTCGCTTTGCGGGATGGTCGCTCGCTACGGGGCGACCAATCCCGCGCTTAGCGATCGGGCGGACGATCTGACGCGTGCATTTGCCCAGGCAGACGAGTTGGCGCAGGAACTAGTGGGTCTGGTTGCCGAGGATGTTCGTGCATACGGCCAGGTGTCCGCGTCGTACGGCGTTCCGCGCGAGGACCCGGCTCGACCCGCGGCGATTCAGGACGCGTTGCGCGTGGCGGCCATGCCGCCGTACCGGATCATGGATGCCTGCGGGCGCGCGCTGGCGCTGCTCGAGGACATGGCCGACAAGGGTTCGCGCCAGTTGCTGTCCGACGTGGCATGCGGCGCCGTGTTCTGCCGCGCCGCCATGCAAGGCGCGAGCCTGACGCTCTTTGCCAACACCACATCTATGAAAGACCGGGCGCGCGCCGAGGAACTCGAGGCGGCGTGCGATGAACTACTAGATACGTGGCTGCCGCGCGCCGATGCACTGGCGCGCCGTGCTGCTGACGCCGCAAGGAAGAGGGGATAGCCATGGCCGAACTGCTCAAGGGTGCTCCCGTTGCCCGCGCTTTGACCGAGGAACTTGCCGCTCGTTGCGCCGCCCTGCGCGAACAGGGTGTTAAGATTACCCCGGACAACCTGAAAATTTCTGACCGTGCTACCATCACCATGCCGTTCCATGTGGAGCAGGATGGCCTGGAGGAGGCCCGCCTTGCCAAAACGGGCGCACAGTTTGGTTCCACCAAGCGCGGCATTGCTTACACCTATGGTGATAAGTACATGAAGAAAACCCTGCGCATGGGCGATTTGGTCCACATGGATGCCAGTGTGCGCAAGCGCCTGGAAACCCTGGTGGAATCCAAGAACCTGACCATGGTCAACATTTATAACCAGAAGCCTGTCAGCGTGGACGATATGTGGAACTGGTGCAAGCACTTCCAGGAAGTGTTCAGCGCTTACATCTGCGATGTCGGCCAGTACCTGGCAGATGCTGACGATGCCGGCAAGAAGATCATGTTTGAGGCCCAGCTGGGAGCCCTGCGTGATATCGACTACGGCATTTATCCCTACACCACTTCCTCCAACACCATCGGCGCTTACGCCCCCATCGGCGCAGGCATCCCGGGCCACAAGCTGAGCCTCTCCATCGGCATTATGAAGGCTTATTCTT
>CAJJYO010000035.1 GCA_905197385.1 uncultured Collinsella sp. | reverse complement strand
CGGCGAGACCCACGGCTCCATCTTCGACGCCACTCAGACCATGTGCTCTGACCTCGGCAACGGCCAGACCCTCGTTCAGGTCACCTCTTGGTACGACAACGAGAACTCCTACACCTCTCAGATGGTCCGCACCATCAAGTACTTCGAGAAGTTCGTTGCTTAATTTAGCTTTTAGCGAATAGCTCGTTGAGCGTCTAAAGAAGGGCGCGGCCTTATAGGGCTTACACCCTAGGGTCGCGCCCTTTTTATAAGAAATCGTCTGCCGTAATGGGAGGCAGACACGTACGAAAGGTAGAAGCAAACATGGCCTTTACCAAGAAGACCGTCCGCGACATCGATGTCGACGGAAAGCGCGTTCTCGTCCGCGTTGACTTTAACGTGCCTATCAAGGATGGCGTCGTTGGCGACACCACCCGTATCAAGGCTGCCCTGCCCACCATCAACTACCTCGTTGAGCACAATGCTCGCGTCATCCTCATGAGCCACCTCGGTCGTCCCGAGGGCACCGGCTTCCAGCCCGAGCTGTCCCTCGAGCCCGTCGCCAAGAAGCTCGCTGAGCTCTCTGGTCTCGACGTTGCCTTTGTCGCCGACACCTACGGCGAGAAGGCTGCTGAGGCTGTCGCCGCCGTCGAGCCGGGTAAGGTCCTCGTTCTCGAGAACGTCCGTTTTGACAAGCGTGAGAAGAAGAACGATCCCGAGATCGCCAAGAAGCTCGCTTCCTATGGTGACGTCTTCGTTCTCGATGCCTTCGGCACCGCTCACCGCGCCCAGGGTTCCGTCGTGGGCCCCGCCGCTTACCTGCCTGCCGTCGCCGGCTTCTTGCTCGAGAAGGAGGTCGACACGCTGACCGGCATCTTCGCCGAGCCCGAGCGCCCCTTCGTCGCCATCGTCGGCGGTTCCAAGGTTTCCTCCAAGATCGGCGTTCTCGATCACCTCATCGACTCCGCTGACACCCTGATCATAGGTGGCGGCATGGCCTACACCTTCTTCCTGGCTCAGGGCCTGTCCGTTGGTCAGTCCCTCAAGGAAGAGGACTGGGTCGAGCGCGCCGGCGAGATGCTCAAGAAGGCTGAGGAGAAGGGTGTCAAGATCCTGCTCCCCATCGACAACCGCGTTGCCGATCACTTTGGCGAGGACGCTGTTCCCGAGGTTGTCGCTTCCGACGCTATCCCCGACGATCGTGAGGGTATGGACATCGGTCCTAAGACCGAGGAGCTCTACGCCGAGGCCGTCAAGGGCGCCAAGACTGTGTTCTGGAATGGCCCCATGGGCGTCTTCGAGTTCGACAACTTCGCTCACGGCACCCAGGCTATCGCCGAGGCTGTCGCCGAGGCCGACTGCACCTCGGTCATCGGCGGTGGCGACTCTGTCGCGGCTGTCAACAAGTTCAACCTGGCCGACAAGATGAGCTGGATCTCCACCGGTGGTGGCGCTTCCATGGAGCTCGTCGAGGGTAAGGCCCTGCCCGGAGTGGAGGCGCTTCTCGATGCCTAATCGCACCCTTCTCATCGCTGGTAACTGGAAGATGAACAACGACGTCGCCGAGGCCGCCAAACTCGCCGACGAGCTGGCTCAGGCTCTGCCCGAGGTTCCGGCTGGCGTCGAGGTGCTCGTCTGCCCTCCGACCATCGACATCACCACGGTTCATGACCGCATTCAGGCTGCCCCCATCGCCCTCGGTGCACAGAACGTGTACTGGGAGGCCAAGGGTGCCTTCACCGGTGAGTCCTCTTGCGACATGCTCAAGTCCGCTGGCTGCACCTACTGCATCATCGGTCACTCCGAGCGTCGCGACTACTTCCACGAGACTGACGAGGATCAGAACAAGAAGGCCAAGGCCCTCGTTGCCGCCGGTCTTGTTCCCGTCTTCTGCTGCGGCGAGTCCCTTGAGGTCCGCGAGGCCGGCACCTATGTCGAGCACGTCGTGAACCAGGTCAAGGCTGGCCTTGCTGGTCTTGAGATCACCTGCCCCAAGCAGGTCGTCGTCGCCTACGAGCCCATCTGGGCCATCGGCACCGGCAAGACCGCTACCGCCGAGGATGCTCAGG
Source organism: uncultured Collinsella sp. (assembly GCA_905197385.1). Classification (GTDB taxonomy): domain Bacteria; phylum Actinomycetota; class Coriobacteriia; order Coriobacteriales; family Coriobacteriaceae; genus Collinsella. Next base: position 8,262 of record CAJJYO010000035.1, on the reverse strand, counting down.
AGGTCTGCGGCGCTATCCGTGAGACCCTCAAGGAGATGTTCGGCGAGGAGCTCGCCGACGGCATCCGCGTTCTCTATGGTGGCTCTGCCAAGCCCGGCAACATCGCTGAGCTCGTCGCCAAGCCCGACGTTGACGGCGCCCTCGTGGGCGGCGCTTCGCTCAAGGCTGCCGACTTCGCCTCTATGGTCGTCAAGGCAGGCGAGTAGGACATATGGCACAGCGTCATCTTCCTGCACTCCTGATTATCATGGACGGCTGCGGCCTGGCTCCGGCCGATGGCGAGAACGCCGTCGCCGCTGCCAAGACGCCCTTCCTTGATAGCCTGTACGAGAAGTATCCTCACACCACGCTCGGTGCTTCGGGCGAGGACGTGGGCCTTCCCGACGGCCAGATGGGCAACTCCGAGGTAGGCCACCTCAACATCGGTGCCGGCCGCATCGTGTTCCAGGAGCTTTCGCGCATCAACAATGCCATCAAGGACGGCTCCATCGCCAAGAACGAGGTTTTCGTCAAGGCTATGGACGATGTCAAGGCTGACGGCAAGACTCTCCACCTCATGGGCCTTATGAGTCCTGGCGGTGTTCATTCTCACATGAACCACGTCGAGGCTCTGGTCAAGATGGCTGCCGAGCACGGTGTCAAGACCGTTCGCGTCCACGCCTTCATGGATGGCCGCGACGTTGACCCGCAGTCCGGCGCTGGCTACATGAGTGAGTTCTGCGCCTTCCTGGCTAAGATCTCCGAGGAGACCGGTTGCGACGCTCGCGTTGCCACCGTCTCGGGCCGTTATTGGGCCATGGACCGCGATAATCGTTGGGAGCGCATCCAGCGCGCCTACGACGTCATGGTCAACGCGTCCGATGCCGATGTCGACCCCGTTGCCGGTATCAAGGCCTACTACGAGAAGGATCCGCGCGGCGACGAGTTCGTCGAGCCCTTCGCTGCCCACAACGAGGGCATCCACGAGGGCGACGCGGCTATCTTCTTTAACTTCCGTCCCGACCGCGCTCGTCAGATGACCCGCGTGTTCACGGACAAGGAGTTCGACGGCTTTGAGCGCGAGCAGATCAAGCTTTCGCACTTTGTGACGATGACCGAGTACGATCCGACGTTTGACGTCGAGGTCGCCTTCCCCAAGACGTTCCCCGAGAACGTTCTGGCCGACGTTATCGCCGCCAATGGCCTGAAGCAGCTGCACACCGCCGAGACCGAGAAGTACGCCCACGTGACGTTCTTCCTCAACGGCGGCATCGAGGAGCCCAAGGAAGGCGAGGAGCGCGTGCTCGTCGCTTCCCCCAAGGTCGCTACCTACGATCTGCAGCCTGAGATGAGCGCTCCCGAGGTTACCGAGAAGCTTGTCGCCGCCATCAACGAGGATCGCGCTGATTTCTACATCGTGAACTTCGCGAACTGCGACATGGTTGGTCACACCGGTGTCTTCGACGCCGCCGTTAAGGCCGTCGAGGCTGTTGACGATGCCCTGTCCAAGGTTGTCCCGGCGATTCTCGCCAAGGGCGGCTTTGCGCTGATCACCGCCGACCACGGCAACGCCGACCACATGTTTGACGTTGCTTCCGACGGTTCCAAGCATCCGTTCACGGCTCACACTACCAACCGCGTTCCGTTCATCATCGTTGATGAGAAGGCCAAGCTCACCGGTATCGAGGACGGCCGTCTTTCCGATATCGCTCCGACCATGCTCACCATGGCTGGTATTGAGCCTTCCGCCGAGATGACGGGTCGCGTGCTCGCCATCGAGGCCTAATAGAAAACAAATACCGTTTTCTAGTAAGGGGGTTGTCCACGACCGGACAACCCCCTTTTTAATATTTCTGCCATTTCTACCCCGTACCTAAATGGCGGGTGGGGGAGTGCTGGGGATTGTGGTACAGTACTGGAGTTTGAATTGTTCTATTAAGGAGCTTATCTATGGGTCCGTTCCAGATTCTTCTGTTTGTCGTTTGGGCTGTCTCTGCCGTGGCGCTGACGATTCTCGTCCTGATGCATTCCGGTAAGGGCACCGGCGTTTCGGATATGATCGCTAGCTCGCTGTATAACTCCAGCTCTGCCACAGGCGTTATGGAGCAGAACCTCGATCGCCTGACCGTCATCATGGCTGTCGTGTTTGCCGTGTGCGTCGTGCTGTGCATGTTCTTCTTCCCGCAAGGCATCGTGGGCTACTAAACACGAGCCGCATAAAATAATTGAAAAGGGTTCCGCAAGTGCGGGACCCTTTTTGTTTACAAATTTGTAACAGAGTCAAAATATCCCCACATACTTCGCCCAACTAAAGAAAATCTTGACCGTTGACCGGAATTAGCCCCAAATCGTGCATAAAATGCGCTACTGTATTGCGAAACGTTGGTCCGTTGTGCATAACCAGCCATAGCGACGGGCGACGTTTTGATGGTTCGGATCGGATTGTCTCGACATGTGTCCGACTGAACATTTCTTTGTCCTATCTCATAAGGAGGATGGCATGGCTGATTCTATGTTCCACCAGCCCGTTATGGGTCGTCGCGCCTTCGTTGGCGGTACCCTTGCTGCGAGCTCCATGGCTTTTCTTGCCGCATGCGGCAAGAAGGGTGGCGACGCTTCCGGTTCTGAGTCCGGTTCGACGCTGAACTTCTACATCAACAACCCGGTCTGCATCGACCCCTACAACGTCCAGGAGGACCAGGGCACTCAGGTCGAGTATCAGCTCTTTGACGCTCTGACCTCTTACGACGCCGAGAAGGGCGAGATCGTTCCGCTGGCTTGCGAGTCCTTTGAGTCCAACGACGACGCCACCGAGTTTACCTTCAAGATCAAGAAGGCCAAGTTCCACAACGGTGACGACGTTACTTCCAAGTCCTTCAAGCTCGGTTGGGAGCGTCTGGTCAACACCAAGTCGGCCATCGCTACCGAGTACGGCCCTTCCGAGGTCTCCTATCACCTTTCCATGGTCGAGGGTTATGACGACCTGCTTGCCGGTAACGCTACCGAGCTCAGCGGTGTTACGTGCCCCGACGATGAGACCCTCGTCGTCAAGCTGTCTTCCGCTTACGCCGACTTCCCCTTCGTCGCCTCTCATCCGGCTCTGGCCCCGGTTCCCGAGTGCGCCGAGTCCGATGTCAAGAGCTTCTATCTTGCCCCGGTCGGTAACGGCCCGTTCATGATGGACGGCAAGTGGGAGGATGGCCAGGAGATCAACGTCAAGAAGTTCGACGATTACTATGGCGACAAGGCCAAGATCGATGGCATCCACTTCCAGGTCATCAAGGACATGGAGACCGCTTACAAGGAGTTCCAGGCCGGTAACCTCGATGTCTGCGACGTTCCCGTCGCTCAGATCGATGCCGCCAAGAAGGATCGCGGCGTGTCCAAGGACGGCTACACCATGGGTGACGGCGAGCGCATGCTGCTCGGCGCCGAGCCTTCCACGTACTATCTGACCTGCAACACCACGGCCGAGCCGTTCAACAACGCCGACCTGCGTAGGGGCATCTCCCTGGCCATCAACCGTGAGGCCATCTGCAAGACCATCTTCAAGGGTACCCGTACCCCTGCCGACGGCATTGTTCCTCCGGGTATCGATGGCTACAAGGAGGGCGCATGGGAGTTCTGCGCCTACGATGTCGACAAGGCTAACGAGTACCTCGACAAGGTTGCTCCCGCTGGCGCTAACGGGGATCGTGGCATTAGCGTGACCCTGTCCTACAACCAGGACGGCGGTCACAAGGAGATCATGGAGTCCATCATCGGCGACCTCGCCAAGGTTGGCGTTACCGCTGTCTCCGATACCCCTGAGTGGTCTGCCCTGCTCGAGCAGTATCAGAACTTTAACTATCAGTTCGGTCGTCTGGGTTGGATTGCCGACTACCCGATTATGGACAACTTCCTGTATCCGCTGTTCCACTCCGACTCCCTCGGTGGCGACAACCGCTCCGGTTACAACAACCCCGAGTTCGACGCCAAGGTCGACGAGGCTCGTACTATTGTTGACGACGAGGAGCGCGTCGCTAAGATGCAGGAGGCCGACGCAATGGTCGCTGCCGACTGCCCGGTCATCCCGATTATGTTCTACACGCACACCATCGCCGGCTCCGATCGCATCAAGCACCTCTATGTCGATCCGCAGAAGCACGCCGATCTGGGTACCGCTGAGCTCGCCTAAGAGTTTGCAGCTTCCGTGAGGGTCAAGTATTTACGTAGACCTCATGGGAAACATACAGTTCTCCCTAACCTGGGGTAAACTGGCTGATGGTAATTTTGGGATGCCGGTCTGGCGATCGGCATCCCATTTAGGTTAATCCCTAGATAGGGGAGTGGTATGGGTAAGTACATCGTTAAACGTGTGCTTCAGTTCATCCCGGTGTTTTTGGGCGTTACGCTGATTCTGTTCGCCCTCCAGAATATCGTGCCGGGAGATCCGATCAAGCTGATCGGTGGAGACAAGGCTCTGTCCCCCGAGGTGGAGCTTCAGCTTCGCGTCCGCTATCACCTGGTCCAGACGGACGAGGACGGCAACGCGATCCTTGACGAGAACGGCGACCCCGTTCAAACGTCGCTCGTGGACCGTTACTTGTATTACATGAACGGCCTGCTTCATGGCGATCTGGGCAATTCGTATCAGCGCAAGCTGCCGGTTACGGATATCTTTGCCCAGAAGTATCCGTATACGGTCAAACTTGCCGCGTGCGCCATCGTGCTCGAGGCAATTATGGGTATCGGTGCGGGTATCATTTCGGCGGTAAAGCGTTATTCCTTCTGGGATATTTTGGTAACGCTCACCACGTCGATCCTCGTTGCGGTCCCGGCCTTCTGGCTCGGTATGTTGCTGCAGCTGTTCTTTGGCGTCATCCTCAAGGACGCCACGGGCGGTGCAATCTCCATGCCGATCTCGGGTGCCGGCGGTTCCAGCTCTCAGTATCAGGATTGGATGCACTATGTGCTTCCGACCATTACGCTGACTTCGGTTTCGACCGCTTATGCTGCCCGCATTATGCGCTCGCAGCTGCTTGACGTCATGAACCAGGATTACATCCGTACGGCAAAGGCCAAGGGTCTCTCCAATCGTGCGATCATCGTCAAGCATGCGCTTAAGAATGCACTCATCCCCGTCGTTACCTATATTGGTGTCGACTTTGGTGGCATGCTTTCGGGCGCCATCCTGACCGAGACGGTCTTCAACTGGCCCGGTATCGGCTATGAGGTCTATCGCGCCATTAGCATGCGTGACTGGCCCATCGTTATGGGCGGCGTTACGCTCATCGTCGTCGTCGTCATGGTGATCAATCTGCTCGTCGACATTAGCTATGCATTCCTCGACCCGCGCATCCGCCTTGGCGGTCCGTCGGATAAGGCCTAAGGGAGGTACGTCTCATGCAGGAAACTGATTCTCAGTCTCAGGAGCAGGCTACCGCCACCAAGGTCGCATCTGCTCCCGCCAAGTCCCGCACGCTGTGGGGCGACGCTTTTAAGCGTCTTCGTAAGAACAAGCTCGCCGTTATCGGTGTCTGCTGGATCATCATCGTCGTTGTGGTTGCCCTGACTGCAGATCTGTGGGCTAAGCCCTGGCTCGGTTCCCCGACGGCTTCCGACTCGACCACTATGGCCGAGACGTCGCTGTTGGCTCCGTGTGCAGAGCACCCGTTTGGCACCGACGCCCTTGGTCGTGACATTCTCGTCCGCGTTATCTACGGTGCGCGCGTTTCGCTGTCCGTCGGCATTATGGCCACCGCGATCTCCACGCTAATTGGTCTGGTCATGGGTGCTCTGGCCGGTTTCTACGGCGGCATCTGGGATACGATCATCATGCGCTGTGCGGACATCTTCCTGGCGTTCCCGTACGTGCTGTTCGTTGTCGCCATGATCGCCGTTATTGGCCGTGGCCTTCAGAACGTCTTTATCGCCATCGGTATTCTCGGCTGGCCTTCGATTGCGCGCGTCTTCCGATCCGCGATCCTGACGGTCAAGGAAAATGACTATGTTGATGCTGCGCGCGCGATGGGTGCATCCGATGCTCGTATCGTCGTGCGTCACATCTTCCCGAACTCCGTCGCCTCCATCGTGGTCTACGCGACCATGAACATTGGTGGCGCCATTCTGACCGAGTCCGCTCTGTCCTTCCTCGGCATGGGCGTTATTCCGCCTACGCCTTCGTGGGGCTCCATGATTCAGGACGGTCAGCAGTATCTTCTGACCGCTCCCTGGATGATGATCATGCCCGGTCTGGCAATTCTCTCGACGGTGCTCGCCTTCACCCTGTTGGGTGATGGTCTGCGCGACGCCCTCGACGTCAAGATGAAGGACGCATAAGGATGAAGAAGAACAAGAACTATGTGGACCTGAAGGACCAGCCGGTTCCCGAGGGCCAGCATCTGCTCGAGGTCGATGACCTTAAGATGTATTTCCACACCGAGGATGGCGTCGTTCGCGCTGTCGACGGTGTCTCCTACACGCTCGATCGCGGCGAGACCCTGGGAGTAGTCGGTGAATCCGGCTCCGGTAAGTCCGTGACCGCCATGACCATCATGGGCCTTATCTCGATGCCTCCGGGAAAGATCGAGGGCGGTGACGTTCGCTATCGCGGCCGCTCCATCCTCGAGATGACCGAGGAAGAGATGCAGCACATTCGCGGCAACGATATCGCGATGATCTTCCAGGATCCTATGACCTCCTTGAACCCAGTTTATAAGATCGGCAAGCAGGTGGGCGAGGGCCTTCGTCTGCACCGTGGCTACTCCAAGCAGGAGGCGCTCAAGCGTGCCACCGAGCTTTTGGACCTCGTTGGTATTCCCGAGCCCGAGAAGCGCGTCAACGAGTATCCGCACCAGTTCTCTGGCGGTATGCGTCAGCGCGTCATGATTGCCATGGCTCTTGCCTGCGATCCCGATATTCTGATTGCCGACGAGCCCACGACGGCTCTGGACGTTACCATCCAGGCTCAGATTATCGAGCTCATGCAGGAAATGCAGGAGAAGAACGGCAACGCCATCATCATGATTACCCATGACCTGGGCGTCGTTGCCGATATGGCCGATAAGATCATGGTTATGTACGCCGGCCGTCCCGTCGAGTTCGGTACTGCTGAGGAAATCTTCTACGAGAGTCGCCACCCCTACACCTGGGGCCTTATCCGCTCCATCCCGGAGCAGGCCATCGAAGAGAAGAAGCCGCTTACGCCGATTCACGGCAACCCGCCTTCGCTCATGAACCTGCCTGAGGGCTGCGTCTTCTCGCCTCGTTGTCCCTATGCGACGGACAAGTGCCGCAAGCAGCGCCCCGAGCGCGTTGTCACCGAGTCTGGTCATTACTCTGCGTGCCACTACTCCGGTGACCCCGAGTTCCTCAAGAACGCTCCTGAGACGTCCCGTACGCGCAAGGATTCCAAGAAGGGAGGCGAGGCGTAATGGCAGATACCAACGAGCGCACTCCGCTGCTGAAGGTCGAGCACCTCTCTAAGGAGTTTCCCGCTGAGTCCGGCATGTTCGCCAAGCGCTTCTCCAAGCGTGTCGTCTCTGCTGTGAATGACATTTCGTTCGAGATTTATCCGGGTGAGACCTTTGGCCTGGTCGGCGAGTCTGGTTGCGGTAAGTCCACCACGGGCCGTACCATCATGCGCCTGACCAAGCCGACGGCAGGCAAAGTGTTCTTCCAGGGTAAAGATGTTGCCGAGATGAGCAAGCATGAGATCAAGGACATGCGTCGCGAGATGCAGTTTATCTTCCAGGATCCCTATGCTTCGCTGAATCCCCGCATGACCATCGGCGAGATCGTCTCCGAGCCCATGACCATTCACGGCGTGGGCACCAAGGAGGAGCGCATTGAGCGCGTCCGCGAGCTTCTCGACGTTGTCGGACTGAACCCCGAGCACATTAACCGCTATCCTCATGAGTTCTCCGGCGGTCAGCGTCAGCGTGTCGGCATTGCCCGTGCATTTGCGCTGAAGCCTAAGCTGATTATCTGCGACGAGCCGGTTTCCGCTCTGGATGTGTCCATTCAGGCCCAGGTTCTGAACCTGCTCAAGGAACTGCAGGACAAGTTCGGTACCGCGTATCTGTTTATCGCTCACGACCTGTCCGTCGTGCAGCACATTTCCGATCGCGTTGCCGTTATGTATCTGGGTAAGATGGTTGAGGTTTCGGACTGGAAGACGCTCTATAGCGAGCCTCACCATCCGTACACGCAGTCGCTGCTGTCTGCCGTGCCGGTTCCCGATCCGGATATCCAGAAGACCCGTAAGCGCATCATCCTCGCCGGCGATCCGCCGTCACCGCT
>CAJJYO010000034.1 GCA_905197385.1 uncultured Collinsella sp. | reverse complement strand
CACCGCCGCGAACCCGGCCTTTTTGGCGAGCCGGTTCGAGATCGACCGCCCGGGCGTAACCTATACGGCCGATACGCTTCATGCCCTTCGCGACTTTTACCCGCCGCAGGTAAAGCTCTACTTTATTACGGGCGCCGACGCGATTATCGATATTGTGACCTGGCATGATGCCGAACGAATCGCTGAGCTTGCTACCTTTATTGCGGCGACGCGACCGGGCTTTGATATCGATACGGCGCGTGCCCGAATCAAAGAGTCGGGGCTGCCGTTCGATGTGCGCTATATTCAGATTCCGGCGCTGGCGATTAGCTCGACGAACATTCGTAAGCGAGTTGCCCGCGGCATGAGCGTGCGCTATCTTACGAGCGAGTCTGTGCTCGGCTACATTCGCAAGCGCGGTTTGTATGTCGATCTGGGTCAAGAAGATTTTGAGTGATGGGGGTCTACGTTGTCGGTAGAGGATCAGTTTGAGGGCGATGAGCGCGCGCTGCTCAAGCGCATTCAAGAGCTGCTCGATGTTCGCATGAAAGATAAGCGCAAGCGCTATGTGCATTCGCTGGGTGTTGCCGAGACCGCACTTCATCTGGCCGAGGTCTACGGCGTTGACCGCTTTGATGCCGCTGCCGCCGGCCTGATCCATGACTGGGACAAAGTGCTCTCCGACGACGAGCTGGTCACGCGCGCTCTGCATTACGGCATTAAGATTGCCGGCTCTCCTTCCGCCGCGACGCCGCTTTTGCATGGCCCTGTTGCCGCCTATGAGCTTCCGCAGCTTTTCCCCGAGCTGTCGCCGGCCGTTTTCCAGGCTGTCGACCGTCACACAGTGGGTGCCTGCGACATGACGCCGCTCGATATGGTGGTCTTTGTGGCCGATGCCATTGAGCCCAACCGCCACGGCGACTATGCCCATGCGCTGCGCAAGATGGTGGGGGAGTCGACGCTCGACGAGTTGTTCTTCTCCTGTTTTGCGCAGGGTTTGGTCTATGTGATCCAGTCCGGGCGCTATCTTTATCCCACGGCTATTTCGATTTACAACCATTACGCCCAGCTACGCTAGCTCGGGCTGTCTAGAAAGAGGTATTCCATGGCCGACGAGACCATGACCGACGAACAGATTCTTGAACGTGTGGAGCACAAGAGCTTCGCCGCCACGTCCGACCGCACTGCCGCCTCGCTGTCCGCGAGCGGTGTCGCCGCCGAGGATGTCGCCCGCGCCGCCGCGCAGGCCGCCTACGACAAGAAAGGCGAGGACGTTCAGGTGCTCGACCTGACTGAGCTTTCCGATGTGTGCGACTACTTTGTCCTTGCTACCGGCACCAACAACCGCCAGGTTGATTCGATCGTCGACGAGATTGAGGAGAAGGTCGCCGAGGCTTGCGGCGAGCACCCGTTCTCCATCGAGGGTCGCGAGCAGAAGACCTGGATGCTCATGGACTACGGTTCGGTTGTCGTCCACGTCTTCACTCCCGAAGCCCGCGACTTCTACCGCCTCGAGAAACTCTGGGGAGACGCCCCCCAGCTCCCCCTCGACCTCCTCTAGTAGCTCATTTGAGACGGGGTTTAGCTACCCTCATGCATATCGCCGGGCAGTTGCGGTTTTCCGCACCTGCCCGGCTTTCTTTTTGCCCAAAGGCGGTTAATCGTTGAAGCGGGATTGGCGGCCGAAGGAAAGGGCGGTGTCGCCGAATTTGTCTCGGACGGCGTCGATAGCGACGGAGAGGTCGCGTCGGTCGCTGGATTGGGCTCCGCGGTCGTCGATTTCGCAGAACAGGTCGGTTTGGATCCCGCCTTGGTGGTCGAAATCGCTCATGCCGATGCCTGCTAAGCGAACATGCATGCCTTCCTGCCAGATGTTGTCGAGCAGTTCGAGCGCAACCGCCACGAAGATGTTCTCATCGTCGGTCGGATGAAGCAGTCGGCGCTGTGCCGAGCGACCGCTTCCATACGAATACTTAAGCTTGAGCGTTACCGTGGCACCCGTCAGCCCCTGACGGCGCAGACGGCGTCCCACTGACTCTCCCAACAGTGCAATCGCCGCCTCAATATCCCCACGCTCAGTCAAATCTTTCGCAAAGGTGCGTTCATTGCTGACCGACTTGACCTCGCGCTCTTCGTCGAGACTCGTGACTTCAGAAATTTCGAGTCCCAGCGCACGCTGGCGCATGCGTTCGCCGTTGACGCCAAAAATAGAGGCCAAGGTGGATTCCGGTGCACGTGATAGCTCGCCGAGGGTGTAGATGCGCATGCGGCGCAGTCGCTCCTCGGCCGAGCGCCCGATGCCGCTCATGGCAGATACCGGCAGTGCGGCCAAAAAGCGCTGCTCGGTTCCGGGGCGCACGATGGTCAACCCAAACGGCTTATCCCGCTCGCTTGCGATCTTTGCGACCGTCTTGTTGCAGCCCACGCCAATGGAGCACGTTACTCCCAGCGCTGCCACGCGGTCGCTTATACGCCGCGCAACCAGCAACGGGTCTTCGGGCGCAAAGCGACCCGGTGTGATATCGATAAAGGCTTCGTCGATGGATACGCGCTCAACGCGCGGGGTCTCGTCGGCGAGAATCGCCATAACGTGCGCGCTCACCTCGCGGTAGCGATCAAAGTGCCCGTGCGTCCAAATGGCTTGCGGGCACAAGCGCCGCGCCTCGGCCGAGGCCATGGCAGAGTGCACGCCAAAGCGACGTGCCTCATACGAACACGTGGACACGACGCCACGCGAATCGGCGTCTCCGCCCACGATGAGCGGTTTTCCGCGCCATTCGGGATGGTCGAGCATCTCCACGCTCGCAAAAAACGCATCGAGGTCCATGAGGCCCACCGCCGGACCCGTCCAGGGAGGCGGCGTGACGCCCATGGCATCCTCATAACCGTATGTATGTTCGCGTCTTTCCATGTCATGAGTATACCGCGCAGCTCATGTGGGGTGCGTGTATGTGCTTGCAAATCCCGAATTCTTGTCTAAGATATGGATTTGCCCTCGACTACACCGAAGAAGTTGGTCTCACGGACTTCACCTGCCCGCGTCGATGGCGTATTATGTTCAACTGTTTGTTTGTAGTTGCAGCCTAAAGCTGCTTGGTTGGAGGAGTTTCCTTTGGCAGTCAAGATTCGCCTTGCTCGTCACGGCGCTAAGAAGCGTCCGTACTACCGTGTCGTCGTCGCCGATTCCCGCGCCCCGCGTGACGGTCGTATCATCGAGGAGGTTGGCCGCTACAACCCGATGACCGCCCCCAAGACCATCAACCTCGACCTCGAGAAGATCGCCGACTGGCAGTCCAAGGGCGCTCAGCTCACCGACGCCGTCGCCGCTCTGGTCAAGGCCGCCAACGAGGGCGAGAAGACCGAGACCGTCGTCAAGAAGTCCAAGAAGCAGCTCGCCAAAGAGGCCGAGGCCGCTAAGGCTGCCGCTGAGGCCGCTGAGGGCGCCGAGGAGTAAATCGTGCCTGAGGTTGACGCTGCACAGCTCGAGGGTGAGGCAATGCTCTCAGATCGCATCGCCGATCTCGTCGAATATCTCGTTGTTCAGATCGTCGACGACCCGGATTCCGTGAGCCTTGAGGTCATCGATGGCGACGACGCCTCTACGATTGAGGTTTCGGTCGCCGAGGATGACGTCGCTAAGGTCATCGGCCGTCGTGGCCGTACCATCAAGGCCATTCGCACGCTCGCCCGTGCACTGGCCGCTCGCCTCGACACTGCTGTCGAGGTAGAGGTTCTGGGCTAGGACCTTGAGGTCCCAGTACAAAAACATCGCCCGTGTGGTCAAGCCGCACGGAAGGAAGGGGGAGGTCCTCGCGCAGCCGCTGCGGGGGCTTCCTTCTGTATTAGAGCCGGGCATGCGCGTCGCCCTGACGCCGCCGGCGCTCAAGCGCGACCGCTTTTGCACGGTCGTGTCCGTCACCGATACGGGCGATGGCGATCTGGTCTCGTTTGAGGGCATTGACGACTTGACGGCCGCCGAGGGCATCACCGGATGCTACGTGCTGGCAAATCGTGACGACTTTGAGCTCGATTCGCTCGACGCCGCCTATACCGACCTGATGGGTCGCGAGGTGGTCGACGAACGCTTCGGTTCGCTCGGCACGATTGTCGAGATCATGTCGACGCCCGCCAACGATGTTTGGGTTGTCGAGGGCGATCGGTACGGCGAGGTGCTGATTCCCGTGATCGAGCAGGTTGTGCTCGATCTTCCCGACACAGGAACAATTTCCGTCCACGTTATGGACGGCTTGATCGATATGGACAAGTAGGGAGGTCAACATGCTAATCGAGACCCTTTCGGTCTTTCCCGAGATGTTTGAGCCCGTTATGTCCACGTCGATCTTGGGCCGTGCCCGCAAGGCCGGCCTTTTTGATTTTAAGGCGTATAACCTGCGCGACTGGACGCACGACCGCCATCGTACCGTCGATGACGAGCCGTACGGCGGCGGGCAGGGCATGCTCATGAAGGTCGAGCCTATTGCCGAGGCCATCGAGGCTATTAGCTCCGAGGGCCCCAAGCCCACCGTGGTGTTCTTCACCCCCTGTGGCGAGCCCTTTACGCAGCATGTGGCCGAGCGCCTGCTCAAAAGCGAGCGTCTTCTGTTTGTCTGCAGCCGCTACGAAGGCGTCGACGAGCGCGCGTATGCGTATGCCGACGAGCGTCTGTCGATCGGCGACTACGTGCTTACGGGTGGCGAGCTACCCGCCATGGTCGTTGCCGATGCTGTCGTACGCCTCATTCCCGGCGCCCTGGGCGACGAGATGAGCAACGTTGACGAGTCGTTCTCGACCGCCGAGGACGGTGGCCTGCTCGAGTACGCGCAGTACACCCGCCCCGCCGAGTTCAATGGCGAAGGTGTGCCCCCGGTGCTCGTGAGCGGCGATCACGCTAAGGTCGATGCCTGGCGTCGCAAGAATGCCATCGAGCGCACCTGTCGCTGGCGTCCCGACCTGATCGAGACGGCGCGCCTTACGCCCCAGGAGCGCGCGTACGCGCAGGAGATCCTGGACGCTTCGTATTCGCAGAGCGAGGAGTGAGAATGGTTCCATCGCAGCATTCTGCCCTGAGGGGTGCCTTTGAGTGGATTGCGGTCGTCGTCATCGCGCTCGCCGCCACCTTCCTGATCCGCACCTTTGTGGTCGAGCCCTTTGTGGTGCCCACCGGCTCTATGGAGGACACAATCGAGATTGGCGACCAGATCCTGGCACAAAAGGTGAGCCTCGAGCTCGGTCAGCCCGTCAAGCAGGGCGATATCGTGGTGTTTCACAACCCTGATGGCACCTCCGAGCATGATGTTCTTGTCAAGCGTGTTATTGCCACGGCCGGCCAGACGGTCGACCTGCAGGATGGCAAGGTGGTCGTTGACGGCCAAGCGCTCGACGAGGACTATACGACGGGCATGAGCTGGCCGCTTTCGGTCCAAGCGCCCGGTGCTCAGGTGAGCTATCCCTACACCGTTCCCGACGGGTGCGTGTGGGTGATGGGCGACAACCGCGAAAACTCTGCCGACTCACGCTACTTTGGTCCCGTTGATCGCTCTGATTTGATCGCTGTGGCGCTTGTGCGCTACTGGCCGCTCAACCGCATCGGCGCTATCGACTAAAAACCGTTATAGTACAGTACCTAACCGTGTAATCGTTTCGACGAGGGGATATTAGAGGCATGAACGCTTCATCGCTTTCCTTCCAAGACATCATCCTGCGCCTCCAGCAGTACTGGGGCGAGCAGGGCTGCGTCATTATGCAGCCCTATGACTCCGAGGTCGGTGCCGGTACCTTCCATACCGCGACCACGCTGCGCTCGCTCGGTCCCGCCGAGTGGCGCACCTGTTATGCGCAGCCCTGCCGCCGTCCCGCCGACGGCCGCTACGGCGAGAACCCCAACCGCATGCAGCACTACTATCAGTTCCAGGTGCTCATCAAGCCCTCGCCGGTCAACGCCCAGGAGCTCTACCTGGGTTCGCTGGCTGCCATTGGCCTGGACCCCAACGACCATGACGTCCGTTTCGTCGAGGACGACTGGGAGAGCCCGACCCTGGGCGCCTGGGGCCTTGGCTGGGAGGTCTGGCTCAATGGCATGGAGGTCACGCAGTTTACGTACTTCCAGCAGGTTGGCGGCATCGAGGTCGACCCCGTGCCCGTCGAGATCACCTATGGTCTGGAGCGCATCGCCATGTACGCCCAGGGCGTCAACTCCGTCTATGACCTGGTGTGGAACTACCTGCCCGACGGCACGCCCATGACCTATGGCGACGTGTTCCTGGAGAACGAGCGCGAGTTTAGCGCCTACAACTTTGAGGTCGCCAACGTCGAGATGATGCGTCAGAAGTTTGACGACTACGAGGCCGAGTGTCACTCCTGCCTGGAGCGTAAGCTGCCGCTGCCGGCGTACGACTGCGTCATGAAGTGTAGCCACGCCTTCAACCTGCTCGATGCCCGCGGCGCGCTGTCCGCGGTCGAGCGTGCCAACTACATCCTGCGCGTCCGCGCCGTCGCCAAGGCGTGCTGCGAGGCCTACATGGCCGAGGTCGCCGGAGTTAACGAGAATGCCGACCAGGAAGGCGAGGTGGCGTAAGCCATGGCAGACGCTAAGGATTTCCTGTTTGAGATTGGTACGGAGGAGATGCCCTCCGCGCCGCTGAACAATGCCGTCAAGCAGCTTGGCACCATGATCGCCAAGGGCCTCGACGAGGCCGGTCTGGCCCATGGCGAGGTCCGCGTGATCTCGAGCCCGCGTCGTCTGGCTGCGCTCGTGGCCAACGTCGCCACTGCGACCGATGAGGTCCATGAGGTCAAGCGCGGTCCCGCGGCCAACATTGCCTTCGATGCCGACGGCAACGCTACCAAGGCCGCCCAGGGCTTTGCCCGCAAATGCGGTGTGGCTGCCGAGGATCTGGTCCGTCGCGAGGACACTGACGGTCGCGAGTATGTGTTCGCCGAGAAGAACATTCCCTCCGCACCGGCTACGCCGATTCTGACCGCTCTGTGCGAGAAGACTATCGCCGGCCTGCAGTGGCCCAACTACCGCAGCCAGCGCTGGGGCCACGAGCACGCGACGTTCGTGCGTCCGGTCCGTTGGATCTGCTGCCTTTTGGGCGAGGATGTTGTGCCCGTGTCGTTTGCCGACGTGACGAGTGGCAACACCACGCGTGGTCATCGCGTACTTGGCCCTGGTGACCATGTGGTTGCCAGCCCCGCCGTCTACGAGCAGGTGCTCGAGGACGCCGGCGTGCTTTCTGCCGAGCGTCGTCGTGAGGCCATCCTCGCCGGTATCGCCGAGGTCGAGGCTGCCCGTCCCGGCTGCCATGTCGATACGCCCAAGAAGGTCTTTGAGGAGGTCATTAACCTCTGCGAGTGGCCGACGGTGCTCGTCGGTACCTTCGATGAGGAGTTCCTCAAGGTCCCGCACGAGATTATCTGCGAGTCCATGCTCACCAACCAGCGCTACTTCCCGATCTATGACGGCGAGGGCAAGCTGACGCGTGAGTTCGTGGTCGTCTCCAACAGCAAGCCCGAGAACGCCGAGCGCGTGATCGACGGCAACGAGCGCGTCGTGCGCGCCCGTCTGGACGACGCAAAGTTCTTCTATGAGGAGGACCTGAAGATCTCCCTCGACGAGTTCCGTGAGCGCCTGGCCAAGGTTGCCTTCCAGGAGAAGCTCGGTAGCGTGCTCGCCAAGTCCGAGCGCATCGAGCAGCTCGCGCTCGCTATTGCCCGCGAGGCTCATCTGGGCGCTCATCTTGCCGCTGACGCTGCTCGCGCCGCGCACCTGTGCAAGGCCGACCTGGTATCCAACGCCGTTGTCGAGTTCACGAGCCAGCAGGGCGTGATGGGCGGTTATTACGCGACCGCGATGGGGGAGAACGACGAGGTCGCCCACGCCATTCGTGATCATTATCGTCCCCGCTTTGCCGGTGACGAGCTGCCCGAGGGCACCGCTGGCTGCATCGTGGCCTGCGCCGACAAGCTCGATACCATCGCCGGTATCTTTGCCATCGGCGAGCCCCCGACCGGCTCTTCGGACCCCTACGCGCTGCGTCGTGCCGCTATCGGCATCATCAACATCCTGCGCGATCGCCTACCGATTGACCCCACGTCGCTCATCGACTTCGCCCTCGAGCTCTACAGTGAGCAGGGCATTGAGTTCGACGCCGCCGAGGTCGCCCAGCAGGTTCGCGACTTCTTCCATGGTCGCTTGGTGAGCATGGCCCGCGACGAAAAGATCCCGGCCGATACGGTTGCCGCCGTCTCCGCGGTGCACATCATCGCCCCGTCCGTCTTCTTCGCCCGCTGTGCCGCGCTTGACGAGGCCCGCAAGAACGATGCCGAGACCTTTGATAACCTGGCGACTGCCTATGCCCGCGCCGCGCATATCTCCAAGCCCGAGCTGGGTGCGGAGTACGACCGCAGCCTGATGGGGGAGGCCGAGCTTGCGCTTGCCGACGCCTCCGAGGCCGCTCAGACCGCCGTCGATGCCGCCCTTGCTGCCGAGGATTACCCGGCCGCATTTGCCGCCCTCGCCGCCCTGCGTGCCCCCATCGACCGCTTCTTCGATGAGGTTATGGTCATGGACAAGGACGAGCAGCTCCGCGATAATCGCCTTAAGCTGCTCAACCGCTTCGAGGCCGTTTTCTCCGGCATCGCCAACATCGGTGAGCTTGCCCGCAAAAAATAAGCCAGCTTGCGCATAAGCGCAAAAGGAGCCCCGCATGGATTGCCCGGTCACCGCTCGTCCCACCGTTATCGTTATCTCCGACTCGCTCGGTGATACCGCTTGTGAGGTGGTGCTTGCGGCGTCCGGGCAATTTGATGAAGGGGCTTTTCGCGTTTTACGTCTGCCCAAGGTGACCTCCGTGGAGCAGGTCAAGTCATTTGTGGGGCCGCGCGTCGATGCCGACCATCGCGATATTGCCGTGTTTCACACCATTGTCGATCCGGCGCTTCGCGCCCGTGTGCTCGATTACCTGGGCATGCTGCATATTCGTTCAGTCGACCTGATTGGCCCGACGCTCGCCGTGCTGTCGTCGCTCATTGGCGTGCCGCCCAAGGGCGTTGCGGGCGTGATTCACAAGACCGATGACCGTTACTTTCATCGCATCGAGGCCATGGAGTATTTTGTCGAGCATGATGACGGGCGCGGTTGCGACGATCTGTCGGATGCCGATATCGTGCTGCTGGGCGTATCCCGTACGTCCAAGACGCCGCTGTCGATGTATTTGGCCTATCAGGGTTA
Source organism: uncultured Collinsella sp. (assembly GCA_905197385.1). Classification (GTDB taxonomy): domain Bacteria; phylum Actinomycetota; class Coriobacteriia; order Coriobacteriales; family Coriobacteriaceae; genus Collinsella. The sequence goes on along the minus strand of CAJJYO010000034.1, from coordinate 1,515 downwards.
CAAGGTGGCCAACGTCCCTCTGGCGCACGGCATGGAGCCGCCGAAGTCGATTTACGAGGTTGACCCAATGCGCCTCTTCGGCCTGATTTCGACCGTCGATGTGATTTCCGAAATTCGCGATAGCCGCTTGGGCGATGACTACGTTCGTGCCGTTGCCGGCTCCTATGCCGAGCCCGAGAGCGTGCGCAGCGAGCTTGAGGAAGCTCGTGCCCTCATGAAGCGCCTAAGCTGCTTTGTGGTGCGTACCGACGGCAAGGCCATCGAGGAAAGCGCTGCCGAGATCATTAGCCACTTGGAGGAAATCCAGGAAGCCCGTGCCCGCCGTGCCGCCCGCCGAGCCGCCCGCCGAGCCCAGCAAAGTTAACTCATTTCGGTAGCTAAAAATGCACCGTCTCTAAAAGACTACCTAAAAATAATGCATGATATTGGTAAAGCGATTTAGCACAGAACTTGCATTTGACCCGCAATTCTCTTACATTGGTATCTTCATAAGGTAACCACCTTTACCTACCGTTTACCGCCACATTTACCACGTTTACCAAACCCCGCGCTCTCTACGCAAGCCCGCTCAATGCCCGCCGTATAGTTCCCTCACGGCCCGTATCCGGCGGGTCGATTCGTTACCACGGCCGTGCGCGAGAGCGCATGGAAGGGGAAGTATCGTGAGCGATTGCAAGAGGGTTTACCGTTTTGGAACCGACATCCAGGGCACCTGTGTCACCGAGGGCGACAAGTCCATGAACTTCGTGCTTGGCGGCAAGGGCGCTAACCTTGCCGAGATGAGCCGTATCGGCCTGCCGGTTCCCGGTGGCTTTACCATTACCTGCCAGACTTGTGTCGAGTACTCCGGCGCCGGTAACGTGTGGCCCGAGGGCGCACTCGATGAGATCGTTGCCGCCGAGGCGGACCTCGAGGCCCGCTGTGGCAAGAAGCTCGGCGACGCCTCCGATCCGCTGCTCGTGTCGGTTCGCTCGGGCGCTCCGTTTTCCATGCCCGGCATGATGGACACGGTCCTCAACTTGGGTCTCAACGACGACTCCGTTCAGGGTCTCATTGCTCAGACGCAAAACCCGCGCTTTGCTTGGGATAGCTACCGCCGCTTTATCCAGATGTTTTCCAACGTCGTCATGGGCGTTGATGCCGACCTGTTCGAGAACGCCCTGACCCAGGCCCGCCTGGTCGCCGGCGTCCGCGTCGACTCCGAGCTTTCGGCTGAGGACCTGCAGGAACTCGTCGAGACTTTCAAGGGCATTTTCTCCGACAACGTCGAGGCTGCTCTGTATCCCGAGCTAGAAGTCGTCGACGGCAAGCCCGTCTTCCCGCACGATCCGGAGCTTCAGCTGCGCCTTGCTATCCAGGCCGTCTTTGGCAGCTGGATGAACGAGCGCGCCTGCATCTATCGCAAGCAGCACGGCATTTCCGATGACCTTGGCACCGCCGTCAACGTCCAGTCCATGGCCTTCGGCAACATGGGCGATGACTGCGGCACCGGCGTTGCGTTCACCCGCGACCCCG
>CAJJYO010000033.1 GCA_905197385.1 uncultured Collinsella sp. | reverse complement strand
CGGATGATGGATTCACGCACCAGGACGTCCATGGCGTCGAGGGTGATCTCGGGCATCTCTCGGTACTTTTGCAGCACCGATAGCTCGGTGCAGGCCAGAATGACGCGGTCGCAGCCGCTACGGGCGAACTCCCACATCACGCGGTCGAACTTATCCATATCGGGCTCACGTCCGGCCTTCACATCATCGTAGATAAGCGACATCACATCGTTCTGACGTTTCTCGCTGGGATAGACGACCTCAACACCCGCAGCCTTACATTCGCGGCCGTAGACGCCCGCGCCCACGGTGCCATCGGTGCCCATGATGCCGATCTTATGCACCGGCTCGGCCGGCATACTCAGGTTGGGGTCGAACTCGCACTCCCCCATCACCGCACCGGCCAGAGCATAGCGCACCGACTCACGCGGCATGTGGATAATCGGCACCTTCGTAAACGACTGGATCTGGTCATAGAAGTAGTGTGACGTGTTGCAGGGAATGGCAATGTGTGCACAGCCCAGCGACTCGAGTGCCTGGGCGCACTCTTTCATGGTCGCCAGCAGTTTGGCATGCTCGCCGGTCTTAATGGCCAGCGTGCGGTCGGGCATGGTCGACTTGGAGAGTACCACCATGTCGATATGTTCCTGATCGCAGGCAGCAGCCGTATGACGCACCACCTGGTCGTAGTAATACGACGTGGCCTCGGCGCCCATGCCGCCGATAACTCCCAGCTTTTCCATCGCCGCCTCCTTGGTGACGCTTGCGCAATTGCGCGTATCATACCCGCGCCCGCCCGATGCAAACCGGACGGGCGCCGCGCTCATCTACTTGTAATACGTCTTGAACAGCTTAAAGTGGCGCAGCTTGGTGTGCCACATGCGCAGCCAGCGGTTAAAGACAAAGTCGCCCTTCATAAACGAAGGGTCGGCGCCCTTGCCTTCCTTGTCCAGGCGATGCACCTTAGCGCGCAGCTCGGGATCCTTGACGTACTTGTCGACGACGCCCATGGGGACGACCATCCACAGGGCCTCGTCCTGAGCCGTCACAAACTCCGGCTCAAACGGACGGTTGAACACATACTCGTCCACCACATACTTGGCAACGTTAAAGCCGCTGTTGGTAACGTAGTAGTTGCTGCGGCCCTGGCGCGTGTTGAAATCGAAGAACTTAAACGAGCCGTCGCGCTCGTCGTACTTAACGTCAAAGTTGGAATAGCCCACAAAGTGAAGGTCCTCGAGCAACTTGCGCACGCCGCCCATGAGCTCGTCGTTGGGCTCGGTAATGATACAGGCATGGTTGCCGACACCGTGGGGCTGATGCTCCTCGAGCAGCACATGGCCCAGGCACATCATGCGCACCTTGCCGTTGCGGTCGGAATAGCTAGTGAGCACGCGCATGTACTCGTCGTTGCCGGGCACGCGATCCTGCAAGATCAGATCGTCGGTGTAGCCGCTGGCATACGAATCGCGAATGACCTGTTCCAGCTCGGCGCGGTCGGCAATCTCATAGGCCTTCTTCTGGCCCTCAAATTCGTGCTGCCACCACATGATGCCGTCAGAAGGCTTCAGAATCATCGGGTAAGGAAAATCGATCTGGTCGAGCACTTCGGCAGGCGCCTCACCCTGGGCATTAAGCATCGCCTTGGTAAAGGTAAACGTGTGCGGATAGGGCACGCCATGCTTCTCGCACAGCTCGTAGAAGATCTCCTTCTTCTGGCACTGCTCGAGCATGCTGTAGGGCGCGTAGGGAGCGACGATGTTATCCGCCAGCTCATGAGCATCCTTGGCTTGAGCCACGAGAGCGACATAGTTATCGCCACAGCCCACAAGGACAATCGTCTTGTCGGCATGCGCTTGGGCAATGCCGTTGACGGTTTTGAGCATCACGGGCATGGTGTCGATATCCACGTTGGGCGTGTAGTCGATAATCTGGCTGCGGTACGCGGGACCCGTCTGATACTTGCCAAAGACCAGACTCTTGACCTGGTACTCCTCGTAGAAGGCGCGCGCCACCGAATAGGCGTTGATGTCGCCACCGAGCAGCACGGGAATGAACTCGCGCTCTGTAAATTGCAATGCCATGGAAACTTCCTATCATGAACTGCCCACACAACGGGCGGTCTTTGCGCAACTGATTTATTCTAGCGTGCCAAGCCGCCGGCGCCCAAAGCTCCACCGTATCTATGGCAATCGACGTAATCGTCCAGCACGAAGGCCAGCACGAAGACGGCGCTCACCGTTGTATGACAATGGGCAATGAACCTACCATTGTTGTAGGATTCAGCGTATTGACATCTTCGAGCGAAAGGCGCACACGTGCCCCAAGACCATCCGACCGATAATCCCATCCTCAATGCCGCGAGGCGCGAGCTGGCAGAACGTGCGAAAGCGACCGCTCCCCTGTGCACGGCAAACGACGCCTACAACGGACCCGCCCGCATCGTCTCGATCAACACGTCGGCACACAAGGGCACGCGCAAGTCGCCCGTCGCCGATGGACACGACACCGTTATAGAGCAATTTGGCCTCGCCTCCGACGCACACGCCGGGCATTGGCACCGTCAGGTTTCCTTTTTGGCCGCAGAGTCCATCCAGACGGCGCAGGCCCGCGGACTCGATGTGCGCAAGGGTGACTTTGGAGAGAACTTCACAACCCGGGGCATCAACCTGCTCTCGCTCCCCTTGGGCACACAGCTCAAGCTTGGCAGCGAGGTGCTTGTCGAAATCAGCCAAATCGGCAAGGTCTGCCACACCCGCTGTGCCATCTACTATCTCGCCGGCGACTGTATCTTTCCCCACGAGGGCATTTTCGGCGTGGTGCTACAAGGCGGAGAAGCCCATACCGGCGACGACATACAGGTGGTCAAGCTCGGCGATGGCACCTGTTCGTTCACCCCTGCCGAAGCCCTCGAAGAGATTGAGCAGGCTCGTCAGGAGGGCGCGCTGTAGCTGTAAAACCCCACGTTGAGATAGCTTTTACAGCCCTAAACTCTTCTCAAACAGGCGCCCGTAACGTTAAAGTTGAACTCTATGGTTTCTCAACAATTCATCATAACTGCAGGTCAAAGCCAAAGCCTCAAGTTCAACTTGACCCTTTGGAACCTTTAAGGTTCAAGTTGAGGTCGAAAGCAGTAGTAGAATACCGTTCGAACCATAACCTACGATTGATTGCAGAGGGACTGGATGCAGCATTCGAATCATCGCACCGCAGCGCTCATTGCGTCGACGCCGGCTCGTATCATCACGAGCGCCGCGCTCGCCGTTGCGCTGACGGCCACGCCGATGCTCTCCCCCGTTGCGGCGTATGCCGCCTCGCAGGCAACGCAGGACCAGCTTTCCGCAGCCCAGCAGAAGATCGAAGCCGCCACGAGCGCCTACAACGACGCCCGCACCAAACTCGATGACCTGCAAAAGCAGATTGACTCCAATGAGGCAAGCATCGAGGAAATCGAGGCTAAGCTTCCCGAGCAGCAGGCCAAGGCAAGCTCCGCCATGCGCGATCTGTACAAGTATCAGAAGGGCACCAATCCCATCGTGAGCTTCCTGGTCAACGCACAGAGCCTGGGTGAGTTCATCACGACCTGCAAATACACCAACCAGATCACGAGCTCGAGCGTCGACGAGATCGAACAGCTCAATAACATGCAAACCGAACTCGAGCAGAACAAGGCTGAGCTCCAGCAGGCCAAGTCTCAGCTTGAGGCAGAGCAGAAAAACGCCGAGGATGCGCTGGCGCAGGCCCAGCAGCTCCGCAGCGAGGCACAGGCAAAAGCCGAGCAGGAAAATGCCGCCGAGCTTGCCAAGCTTGAGGCCGATAAGGCCGCTGCCGCCGAGAAGCTCTCGGGCGAGGGCGTAAGCGGCAGCAATTCCAGCAGCCAGGCCAACAACGCCAACACCACCATCGACACCACGGTGAACAACGCCAATACCGGTAGCTCCGATTACGATTCGTTCATTAATGAGTGGACGAGCCGCATCGACAATTATCTCGCCGGCTCCCCCATGGCAGGCCAGGGCTATAACTTTGCCGTCGCCGCTTGGAATACCGGTGTCGATCCCCGTTGGTCCCCCGCCATCGCCTGCATCGAGAGCACCAAGGGCGCTTATTGCGCCAATTCTTACAACGCCTGGGGCTGGAGTGCACGTGGCGGCGGTTGGCGCAGCTTTGGCAGCTGGAGCGAGGGCATCTCCGCTCACGTTGCCTATCTGGGCGCCAACTACGGCTCCACCCTTACCCCGGCTGCGGCCAAAAAGTACTGCCCGCCCACGTGGCAGGACTGGTACAACAAAGTCGCCGCTCAGATGAACCGCATCTAAGTGCAACTGCAAAGGGCCCCAATAGGGCCCTTTTCTTTTAGGTAGCGGAGGTATCGACGACGCCGGTCGCATTGGCAACCGCGACTATGACGATCATGCACAGGAGCAGCACACCCAATGCCTTGAGCCAGAGTTTCGCGAGTTTCTTGCCGCGATAGCTGTCGAGCAGTGCGAATCGCCGACGAAGACGGCGCTTATCGAGCAGCGCAAAATGCATAAGCACCATAAGACCATCGACAAAGAAAAAGTACTCGATTATGAGAAGCCACGTCGGGTAACTTTGGTTTGCTCCGGTGGGGTGAAAGACGGCAAAGTGACTTCCGGCAAAGAACACAAGCAACGAGAAGCAGACGAGCGTATTCCAAATGCGCCCCAGAGACTCCGGAACGCGAGAGAGCAGACCACATGCAGCGGAGGCGGCGGGACTAGGAAGCCCTGCGGGGTTTCGGGGCCCTTGGGGCGTCAACACCGTCTCCGAGGCCGGAGTACGGACAGGCGCAGGCGCAGGAGGCCGCACGGGGCGACTCAGATCGTATGCCGCGCGCGTCGCCCGTCCCAACGCTTCCGCACTCGCAAAACGTTTGGCCGGGTCAAGCGCCATCGACATGCAGATGACATCGGCAAGTGGAGTGGGAATGCCGCGCGCCTCGCATTGCTCGCGCATGTCGAGCCCTGGTTTAGGGTCGACTCCCGTCAAGCAGAAGAACAACAGAGCGCCAAGTGCGTAGACGTCGCTGCGCACACTCGTCTGCCCAAACCCATACTGTTCGGGCGGCGCATAGGGTCGCGTGCCAAACTTGACGGTGTCGGCATCGGCGCCATCGCGCCATACGCGCGCGATCCCCAAGTCGATAATCACCAGCGATGAAAACGTCAGGCCCTCATCGAGCGTACAGCTCGCACCCGTCACGATGATATTCGACGGCTTGAGGTCGCGATGGATCACCGACGCCGACGTCTCCCCCGCCATTGCAAAACCGGCACTGAGCTCGCCCACGGCATCGCATAGGACAGGATACATTTCGTGCGCATAATCGGGGGTAGCTCCCAGACGGTCCACCAGCGCCCCGAGCGTCTCCCCTTCGATGTATTCCATAACCACGTTGAGATCGTCGCCCACACGACGACAATCGACGATTCTGGGCAGGTGCTCAAAACGTCTGCCCGCCCGTTGAGCGGCAAACAGACGCTCGTATGCCCCGCCGATTTGAGCCGAAGCATCGATGCGTTTACGGACAAAGGGGCCGAGCGAACCACCGCCGGTTCCTTCAAAGTACACGAGCTCGGTTGTTTCAACGGACGAGCGCTTAAGTACACGCTCCACGCGATAGCTGTCGTCGCGATCGAGCGACGCCAGGTGCTCGGCAAGCGCTGCGGTTAGCTCGTCATCGGAATATGTTGGGGTCTGAGTATCCATAGCCTCCATCATAGCGCAGGGCGCAGACACCCCATGGCATCCGCGCCCCGTTCGTTTGCATCGTTGTTCGGCAGCTCCGCCGGCTCAGATATTAGCCGCTAACTCACCGTCTCCTCGCCAAAGCGATACAGCTCCTCGTTGACCTTTTGGAGGCTGCACCCGCGATCGATGCAAAAAATGATAATCGCATCGCGGCGGTCCTTGCAGTTAAGGACGCTTACCCCGGCAGCCGTCAGCGCACGGTTGGTCTCTTTGAGCGTCAGCGCCATCGCAAAGGCAATCTGCAGCACCTTATTGCGACTCGGATGACGCGCGCCGGTAAAGATCTGATAGCCAAAGGTCTCATTGAGATCGGCCATACGAACCACGTGCGAGCGCTCCAAGCCCTTTTCCTGCAGTAGCTGCTTCAGGTAGTTCGAAAGCGACGGGGTGGCAAAGTCGTGTTCTTTGATATAGCCATCGATGTTTGGCGCGTCGAGAAGCTCATTGAGTAACTCGTCAGTCAGCTTTTTATCGGGCATACGACTTCACCTCCCATACGGCGCAACGGTAGCGACATGCTAGGCCAACACCCAGCTTGCAGTGGCAGACTTATCAAACATGTTGGCAAAATACAGTGCCTTCTTGATATCGCCATCAAAGTAGATATTGCCCGCCACAGAGCCACCAGCGGCAAGGGTACCAGACTGCAGCTCATCGGAGCCCTCGCTGTAGTAACCCTGATTCTGCTGAGCGCCGTTGGCGTCCTCGCCCTTCCAGTCGTAGATGTTGTAATCTGCGCCCTCATCACCATTGTTGACGTACGTGACGTGAATGCCCGTCATGGTCGAACCGTCATAATTTGTGAGGCCGGGCTGGACGGAATCGACAACGACGGAAAGACCGGCAGCCGTGGTCACCGTCGCACCAACCGCCAGGTCAGTCGTAGACTGCTCTTCCTTCTTCGCCTCTTCCTTCTTGTCGCCATCGCCAGCGTCCTCGGTGACGGTCGCCTTATCGCTACCACAACCGGTAAGAAGACCGGCAGTCCCCAAGGCGACGGTGGCGAATGCGCCCAGTGCAGCGCGACGGCTCAGCAGCACTTCGTTTTCAAGCTTTTTCATCATGCATCCTTCCTACGATCCGGCTACCGTGCCGGCACACAGCACATCGTAGGAAGGATTAAACTTGAATTCATTAGCTGAGAGCTAAGGCTGCGGTAAACGGCCAATGCAGTTATCCAAACGCCGAGCAAACGCACTTTGCGCAACCGTCTGTTGGCAGTGCATCAACCCACCGTGACGGATTCCCCGGTAAAGGTGCTCACAAGCAACAGAATAAAGAAGGCCAAATAGCTGATGCTCAGCAGGTAGGCGATGACCAAAAAGGCAATCCATCCTACATTGGTCTTACCGTCGGCGCGGCGCTGCTCACGACTGCGATAAAGCCAAATCGTCACGCCGATAGCAGTGATAAACAGTACGAGTGCCGCCGTAGCCAGCCCAGCAAGCACAAACATCACGCCAATGCCCACAGCGATGACCGGAAGCAGCAGCAAACCGCACCCGCATCCACCCGGACTATATACGGCAGACTGTCGGCGTCGCCTCATCGCCGCGCCACCCCCATCATCTTTGAGCACTACAGTGCGATAGCCTGCTGAACAGGAACGATCTTGTCGAGTTCCGGTTCGATCCGCCTTTTCTCGGCCTCAAGGTCAAACGCCACCTGAGCGCGCAGCCAATAACCATCCGTCAGGCCAAAATAACGGCAAAGACGGAGGTCGGTGTCGGCCGTCACGCGACGTTTTCCCAAGACAATCTGCCCGATACGCTGAGCCGGAATCCCAGTCTCTTTCGCAAGGCGATATTGAGAAATGCCCATGGGAACAAGAAACTCCTCTTTGAGAAGCTCACCAGGAGTCACCGGCGACAGCAAATCGGCCGAAGTCTCATCACTTGTGATAATCGACGATTTCGACATTCCAAGCCATCTCCTGTCTCCACTCAAAACAGACCCGATAGCGCTCGTTAACACGGATGCCATATTGACCGGCACGATCGCCCTTCAAAGCTTCCAGGCGGTTGCCCGGTGGAACGCGAAGATCATCAAGCGAAGCACAAACCTGCAGTTGGCGAATCTTCCTCAACGCAACACGCTCAAAGGGCACGAACCTCCTGACCCGCACACCCATGGCAAAGCGTTCGGTATCCTCATCTTTATACGATGCAATCATAGTATCGCCTTACGTTAGTAACGTCAAACGTTTCTATAGACTTACATCTCTATTATATCGTACGTTTGTTCGTGTTTTCTAGAGCAAATAGTCCTTTGCGCCTTAGTCAAGCAAAAGCAATCGTTTGTAGACATCGAGGCCTTTGAGAAGGATTTCCTCGTCGAAGAGCATGCTATCGGTATGCAGAGCGCTTGTGGCATAGGCGGGACAGCCATCCGAATCACTCGGGTTGTCTTGGTCCTCTGGCATACCCGTGCCCAGCAGGAAGAACACGCCCGGCAGATGGCGTTGATAGAACGCGAAATCCTCGGCGATCAGCAGCGGTTCCTCCACGAGCTGCAGCCCGGGCAAGGCAGGCGTGATGTTGGCAAACAGCTCGGGGTCGTTGTCGACCGGCGGATAGCCCTCGGCAAAATCGAGGTCATATGTGCAGCCCGTTGCGGCGCATGCCTCATCAAGCACGCGGCGCACGCCTTCGCGCGCCCGGTCGAACATGTCGTCCGTAAACACACGCAGGCTGCCGGCAACATGGGCCTCCCCCGCCACCGCATTGCAGACGGCGCCGGCCTGCAGCAGGCCGAACTTACCAATGCAGGGCTCGTCGGCACCCAGCTCATCCATCAGTTCGCGCTCGGCAACCAAGAACTTGGCAGCCGCCAGCGCCGCATCGTGCGACTCCTCGACCGGAACGCCATAGGTCTTAGCGATATGGATGCTCGTCCCGTGAATATGGATATGCGTCTCACTCGAACGCGCCAGCAGCGGACCGGGGCAGCTCGCCAACGTGCCGGCAGGCAGATCGGGCCACACATGGAAGCCAAAAATGCGGTCAGCCCCATAGCGCTCGAACACACCGCTCTCGCATACCGTCTTGGCACCACCGGTCGTTTCCTCGGCCGGCTGGAACACAAAGAGAACGTTGCGCCTAATGGCGCCCGTCTGCTCGCGAATCGTACGGTCGACATACGTCGCGGCGGCAAGTGCCATGGCCATGTGTCCGTCATGTCCGCAAGCGTGCATCTTGCCGGGATGGATCGAGGCAAAGGCCGCTCCCGTCGCCTCCGCGATGGGCAGCGCATCCATATCGGCGCGAATCGCCGTGGCACGCGCGGCACCAACGCCAGCGTCGAAGAAAGCGCAGACGCAGCTGGGACACGGATGGGTCACCTCGCAAGCGAGCGGCGCCAACACGCCCTCGATATAGGCGATAGTCTGCGGAAGATCGAAATCGAGCTCCGGAATGCGATGGAGATCGCGGCGATAGCGACGGAGTTCTTGGAGCTCGGTCATAGAGAATCCCTTCGTGAGGCACATCTGTTGCAACTTATTGTGATACAGGATTGTGGCACACATGTTTCCAGCATATTGCTGCATTTTTTAAACGTTATATACGAATACTCTTGTTTGGTAAAGTGCAACGTGATAGGGTCTTTACCACTTGATAGAGGCGCGGGCACGAAGAGCCGCGGGCGAGCCGGCAGGCTTTGACCCCGCGGGGGGGCGAAACCCTCCGAACTGGGCTTTTCGGGCACGAACAACCTGGTGGGCCTGTGGGAAACACCCACAGGACTGTCTGCAGCAATGCGGGAGCGCTATCCGGACATTGGGTCCACGCTATGCGGATTCGATGCGCAGATGGCGCCGTCTGGATAGCGAGGTTTACGGGACATGGCATTGACCCCCAACGAGGCATATGCGGCCAAGCAGCCGTTTGTGGACAAGGAGACGCTCGAGCATATCGTCGAGCAGTTCCCCACGCCGTTTCATCTATACGACGAGGCGGGCATCCGCCGCAACATGCAAGAGGTGCGCAACGCCTTCGCATGGAACCCGGGCTTTAAGGAATACTTTGCCGTCAAGGCCAATCCCAACCCGGCGCTCATCTCCATTCTCAACGAATACGGCTGCGGCTGCGATTGCTCGAGCTATACCGAGCTCATGATCGCCCGCTCACTGGGTATCACGGGACACGACATCATGTTCTCGTCCAACGACACACCGGCTGCCGACTTTGAGCTCGCCGACAAGCTGGGTGCCATCGTCAACTTTGACGACATCAGCCACATCGGGTTCTTTGAGCGCGTTGCGGGGCCCATCCCCAAGACGGTCAGCTGCCGCTTTAATCCAGGCGGCCTGTTCCAGCTCTCCAACGGCATCATGGACAACCCGGGCGACTCCAAATATGGCATGACCACCGAGCAGCTCTTCGAGGCCTTCCGCATGCTCAAGGCCAAGGGCGCCGAGGACTTTGGCATCCACGCATTCCTTGCCAGCAACACCGTCACCAACGACTACTACCCCAAGCTCGCGCGCATCCTCTTTGAGCTTGCCGTACGCCTGGAGCGCGAGACCGGCGCACACGTCGCCTTCATCAATCTGTCCGGCGGCGTCGGCATCCCCTACCTGCCCGAGCAGCAGGCCAACGACATTCGCACCATCGGCGAGGGAGTACACGCGGCATACGACGAGATCCTGGTTCCCGCCGGCATGGGCGATGTGGCCATCTGCACTGAGATGGGCCGCTTTATGATGGGCCCCTACGGCTGCCTGGTCACCAAGGCTATCCACGAGAAGCAGATCTACAAGGACTATATCGGCGTCGATGCAAGCGCCGTCGATTTGATTCGCCCTGCCATGTATGGCGCCTACCACCACATTACGGTGATGGGTCAGCCGGGCGGCGCCGACAAGGCCACAGCGCCCGTCACGAACACCTATGACATCACGGGCAACCTATGCGAGAACAACGACAAGTTCGCTATCGATCGCGAGCTGCCGCATATCGACATGGGTGACCTGCTTGTAATCCACGATACCGGTGCGCATGGCTACTCCATGGGCTACAACTACAACGGCCGCCTGCGCTCCGCCGAGGTCCTGCTGCGCCCCGATGGCTCGGCAGACCTCAT
>CAJJYO010000032.1 GCA_905197385.1 uncultured Collinsella sp. | reverse complement strand
ACACACAGGGCAGCCGCCGCTTTTTGCAATCGATTGGTGCAAAGGGGTTGACTAGAGCTCGCAGGCAACCTTGTAGCCGTCGCCGATGGCATCGCGGATGTTGCCGCACTTGTTGGCGTCACCCAGCACGTGGGTGGTAACGCCGGCAGCGGCAAGGTCGTCGGCCAGCTTGGTATTGGGACGATAGCCCATGGCAAGCACCAGCGTATCGGCACCGGCGATGGTGTGGATCTCGCCATCCTTCTCGTAGCTGATGGTATCCTCGGTGATCTCGGTCACCTTGGCCTCGGTCAGCACGTGGACGCCCTTGGAGAGCATGCGCGTGATGAGCACCGCGCGACCGGCACCGCCCTCGTTGGCGGCGAGCGTCTTGGTCATCTCGATGACGGTGACATCGCGATTGGCCGGCGACAGGTCGTTGACCAGCGGAGCCAGATAATCGGCCGTCTCGCAGCCAACGGTGCCGCCGCCCACAATGACGATCTTCTTGCCCGGGAAAGCCTTGCCACCCAGCAGGTCATCGGCCGTCATAACCTGCTTAAAGCCCTGCATGAAGGCCGGAGCGATGGGCTCGGCGCCATAAGCCAGGACAACCTCGTAGCCGGCGTAGTCACGCTGAATGTCCTCGGCAGTAAGCTCGGTGCCAAATACGCACTTCACGCCCGCCTCAGCAAGACGGCGATACTGATACTTGATCACGCGGGTGAGTTCCTGCTTTGCCGGCGGAACGGCCGCGATGCGCATCTCGCCGCCCGGCTCATCCTGCTTGTCAACGAGCACCACGTTGTGGCCGCGCTTGGCGGCAATGTAGGCTGCCTCCATGCCCGCAGGACCAGCGCCCACAACGAGCACGTTCTTGGCCTCGGCGGCAGGCTCGTAGCCGGCCTCGTCGCGCTCCACGTCCGGGTTGACGGTACAGGAGATGCGCTTGCCGAACATAATGCCGTTCAGGCAGCGCAGGCAGCCGATGCAGGGGCGGATGTCGTCGGCGTTGCCGGCAGCGGCCTTATTGCAGAACTCGGCATCGCACAGATTGGCGCGGCCCATCATGCAGATGTCGGCAGCGCCGTCCTCGATCAGCTCCTCGGCGATCCAGGCCTCGTTGATACGTCCGACGGTGGCGACGGGAATGTTGACGTGCTTTTTGATCTCGCGCGAGCAGGCGGCATGCGAGGCCTGCTGCGTACCGGCGGCGGGAATCGCGGAGCCGCGCTTGATGGTGGTGCCGCCCGACACATGAATCATGTCGACGCCGGCCTTCTCCAGGCGACGTGAGACGTAGATCATGTCGTTGAGGGTCAGGCCGCCATCGGTGTACTCGTCGCCCGAGATACGGACGTCGATGATAAAGTCCTTGCCGCAGCGCTCGCGAATCTCGGCGATGACCTCGAGCAGGAAGCGCATACGAGCGTCGAGCGAGCCGCCGTACTCGTCGGTACGCTTGTTGTAGAGCGGAGTCAAAAAGCCGCCGAGCATACCGTGGGCGTGCGCCGCATGGACCTCGACGCCGTCGACGCCAGCCTTCTGCATACGCACGGCAGCGTCGCCAAACTGATGCGTGAGCTCGTGAATCTCGTCGACCGTGATGGGGCGCGGTGCCTCGCGGGCGTAAGACGGGCCCACAAAGGACGGAGCGATCAGGCGCGGCGTGCCCGGAATGTTAAAGGCCATGTAGGCGGGATGGAAGAGCTGCGGCATGATCTTGCAGCCATACTCGTGGACGGCCGCGGCGAGCTTTTCCCAGCCGGGGATAAACGTATCGTCGTAGCAGCACATGTCACCCGGCAGATAGGTATAGGTAGGCTCGACCGTCACGACCTCGGTAATGATGAGGCCCACGCCGCCCTTGGCGCGGGCACGGTAATGATCGACCAAGTCGTCGGTCACATAGCCATGATCGGCCAGGTTGGTGGACACCGGCGGCATAAAGACGCGGTTCTTGACCTCGGTTGTACCGACCTTGATCGGGCTAAAGAGCATCGGGTAGGCAGAGGACTCCATACAGGCTTCCTTTCGTTTGAGCCGCTCGGCGGCAGTTGCTAACGTACTTATCGTATCAGCAACTGCCGCATCCGCAGTCAAACATACCCAAACGCCGGTCGGCTAATGAATACCGCGGTCCAAGTCTTCGGCGATTTTGTCCACGCCCTTAAGTGCGGCGCACGTCTTTTTGTTGGAGCAATGCCCCGTGCAAACGCCACCCTGAGCGCAGTCGGCGCAGGTGCCCTTGCGGTAGATGCGCACGCATACCGCGACAAACGCAATACCGATAACAGCCAGTACAACAATATCGATAGGTGCCATAGCAAGCCTCCTCTAGTTAGCCACTACTTACTTTACCCCATTCTCCACCTAACAAAAGGGACAGGTTTATTTTGGTCGGTTTTATCTGCGGAAACGCCACATCTTAACTTCTGGAGCAAAGCAATCTGACCCCATTGCACCAAAAAGCCCGAGTGTCGCTGGGACACCCGGGCTCGTGGAAAGGGGTTAATCCTTATTCGGACTTAAGCGGAAACTGCGGCGGAAGCAGTGTTGGTCTCGTCCTCGTCGGTCCATGCATGCTTGGGCATGGGACGGAAGATCTGGAAGAGCATCGCAACCAGCAGTACGATGGCCACAATCGTCCAGATACCAAACTGTCCAAGAACAAGCAAGTTGTAGAACTGGTTGATGAACAGGCCGATCACCCAAGCAAAGGCGCACTCGTAACCGATGGCGATCGCAGTCCACTTGCCGGAATCCATCTGGTTGCGGATGGTGCCAATGGCGGCAAAGCACGGAGCGCACAGTAGGTTGAAGGCGCCGAAGGCAACGCAAGCGCCCATGGTGGGGAACATGCCGGCAAACGCGGTCCACAGGCTCGGGTCGGTCTCGCCCGCGTCGGCGACGGACAGCAGCGAGCCGGCGGTGGCGACGACGTTCTCCTTGGCGACGAGGCCAGAGACAGTCAGCGCGGTGGCCTGCCAGGTGCTAAAGCCGAGCGGGGCGAAGATCCAAGCGACCAGGTTGCCCAGCATGGCAAGCACGGAGTAGTCCATAAACTCCTCGGGGATGCCGTCCATCGCAGGCAGGAAGCCAAAGGAACCGTTATAGCTACCAAAGTTGGAGAGGAACCAAACGACGACGGTGGACGCAAAGATGACCGTGCCGGCCTTCTTGATAAAGGCCCAGCAGCGCTCCCACACGTGCAGCGCCCAGGAACGGATCGCCGGGAAGTGGTAGGCAGGAAGCTCCATGACAAACGGGGTCGGACGGCCGGCGAAGAGCTTGGTCTTCTTGAGCATGAGGCCCGAGGCGATGACGGCAAAGACGCCCAGGAAGTAGAAGAGCGGGCTGATCCATGCGGCCGTGGTGGAAGAATCGCCAATGATGGAGCCCATGAGCAGGGCGATGATCGGCAGCTTGGCGCCGCAGGGGATGAACGTGGTGGTCATGACCGTCATGCGGCGGTCCTTCTCGTTCTCGATGGTCTTGGTGGCCATGACGCCGGGGACGCCGCAGCCCGAGGACACGAGCATGGGGATGAACGACTTACCGGACAGGCCAAAGCGGCGGAACACGCGGTCCATGATAAAGGCGACACGGGCCATGTAGCCGCAGTCCTCCAGGAAGGACAGCATCACGAACAGCAGGAACATCTGCGGCACAAAGCCGAAGATGGCGCCCAGGCCGCCAACGATACCGTCGCAGACCAGCGAATCGACCAGGCCACCGTCCTCGGTGCCACCCGCCACGAGGGCATCGTGCACCATGGTGGTGATACCCGGGACATAGGGGCCGTACTGTGCCGGGTCGACCGAGTCGGCGTCGTCACCCGCGGCCTCGACAGCCGCGTCGTAAGCGTCGCGGCCCTGACCGAGCACGTACCAGCCGTCGGTGCCGAAGAGCTGGTCGTTGGTGAAGTCCGTCACCGTGCCACCCAAGGTGGAAACGGCGATGTAGTACACGCAGAACATGATGACGACAAAAATCGGCAGGCCCAGGATACGGTTGGTAACCACGCGGTCGATCTTCTCGGAGGTGCTCATCTTGGCCGGGGCTTTGGTGAGGCACTCGTCGATGATGTGAGCGATCACGCCGTAGCGCTCACCGGTGATGATGGACTCGGCATCGTCGTCGCAGTCCTGCTCGCACTGGGCGACCAGCTCCTCCACGCGAGCGGCCTTCTCCTTGGTGAGGTTGATGAGTTTGCAGGCGTCTGCATCACGCTCGAACAGCTTGACGGCGTAATAGCGGCGCTTGTTGGCGGGAACGCTCGCCGGCAGATTGTTCTCGATGTGGTCCAGAACGTCCTCGATGGAAGAGTCGAACTTGTGCTCCGGCACCTGGCCCTTGGAAGCAGCGGACTTCTTGACCTGCTCGAAAAGCTCCTTGATGCCCTTGTTCTTAAGAGCCGAGATCATCATGACCGGGCAGCCGAGCTTCTTGGAGAGCTTGTCCGTGTCGATCTTATCGCCGTTCTTCTCGACCAGGTCGGCCATGTTGAGGGCAACGACCACGGGCAGGCCGGTCTCGATAACCTGAAGCGCCAGGTACAGGTTACGCTCGAGGTTGGTGGCGTCGACCACCTGGACGACAACATCGGGCTCGCCGCTCATGAGGTAATCGCGCGAGCATTGCTCCTCGGGGCTGTAAGGGGAAAGCGAGTAGATGCCAGGGAGGTCCGTGATGGTAACGTTCTTGTCGCTTAGGAGCTTGGCTTCCTTTTTCTCAACCGTGACGCCGGGCCAATTGCCAACGTAGCCGTTGGCGCCGGTGATCAGGTTGAAAAGCGTGGTCTTGCCGCAGTTGGGGTTACCCGCCAGCGCGACATGGATCTGAGAATCCGCCATTCAATCCTTCTTCCTTGTGTGCCTGTGCTGCTTTCTCCGCGCAGGCTGGATAATGTGCTTCAAAGATGCTGCATTAAGTTAGAAAACCCTAACTTTATCTGCAGAAATATGCGCCACGAGTCCTTACTGGACCTCGACGACGGCGGCCTCCTCCTTGCGGATGGAAAGCTCGTAGCCGCGCACGTTGATCTCGACCGGATCACCGAGCGGTGCAACCTTCACGACCTTGAACGAAGTGCCCTTGATGAGCCCCAGGTCCATAAGGTGGCGGCGAAGCGCACCCTCACCGTGAAGCTTGACGATGGTGGAGCTCTCGCCCACCTTAACGTCACCCAACGTCTTCATCCTCTTGTCCCCCTTTCGGTTTTTATCAAATGCTGCAGACTAACCGACAGTCATGATGTGCATGGCAACCTTGGAATCGATGCCAAAGCGTGCGCCCAGCACCGTGACGATGATATTGGCGCCACTCGAGCTCACCACGTGGATTTCGTTGCCCTCGACAAAGCCGAGGTCTTTGAGGTGGTGTTTCATGTCCTCATTGCCCTTTACACGAGACACGCGCACGGTTTCGCCCGCTTTTACCATCGAAAGCGGCATGGCCGGCATCTGCGGTCCGCAAGACATGAGTTGCTCCTAACGTCAGTTCGTCCTCAACATCGACGCGATAAAAGTTAACCACGTCTATGTTCGCTTAAGTAAACTAGCACGCGGTTAACTTTTTGGAAAGGGTCCCCATTCAGATTTCGAAAAAGTTTCCTATACGAAACAAAAAGGCGCGGCAAAGGACCATCCTTTACCGCGCCCTATCATGCTTAAAGCGAGAGGTTTCTAATCGACGTAACGCAGGAAGCCTCATCCACGCCCGAAACGCGGAAGATGATGTCCTCGCCGCACTCGCCGTAGAGAGCCATGAGGCCCATAACGTCGCGACCGTCGGTATGACGGTCACCGATGCTGACCGACACGTCGCTACGATGCTTGGCAATGATGTCATAGAGCAACGCAACCGGGCGGGCATGTAGTCCCAACGGATCTTTAATCGTCTTTGTAAACTCGACCATGTCCCCTCCCACGACATCGCACATTCGGCCGGCAAAACCCAGCCACGTGGTAGTTATTGTAGCGTTAGATGCTTGTCGAGAGCCCCTCCGGATACCCCGTGGTCAAAAAGTGGCAAATATGAGTACTGTCACCAATTTAGTAGCAGCAAAATCGAGAGCAAATTGCCTACTTTGAGCGATTCGAAGAGGTTGAAAGCCGTCAAACGCCCTTTATAGGGGGTTAGATAGATTGATTTTGAGTCCATTTTCGCTCAGAACAGGCCGAAAAATATGACACCTATTTTGCAACAGTACTCATATTTGGCATTTTTTGCCCACAGGGTCCAAAATCCATGCCCAAAACGCAAAAGGAGGGACCTCGTAAGGCCCCTCCTTAGGAAAGGGAATCGATTTATTCCACAGCCGTAGATTAATCCTAGCCGCTACTCCATCATGTCGAGGACGGAGGGGCGCAGCTCGCTCTCGGCAGCCTCGGGATCGGTCTCGCGCAGACGGTTGATATAGCGGTTGTACCACATCACGGCAAGGCCCAGGAAGACAACCACACCGCCAACGTTGTAGACCAGCGTCAGCCACAGCGGCTGATCGAGCGGAATGGTGCCGCAGATAAGCACGAAGCAGAAGACCACAAGCAGGAATGCGGCAACGACCAGGCCAAAGCTGCGCGAGCCCATGCGGAAGTCACGGGGAGCGGCGTCGAAGTTCTTGCGCAACATAAAGTAGGCAAGCAGGATCAGCAGCGGCGGGAGCAGAGCAGTGGCAGCCGTCATGTTAGTGACGATCATGAGCAGGTCGTCGAGGTTGCCGGAGCCCAGGGCCGGGATGATCAGGATGGGGACGACGATGGCGAACTGCAGCCAAGCGGCGCGGGCGGGAATGCCATGCTCGTTAAGCTCGACGATCTTGCTACCAAAGACGCCCTTGGGGATCTCGGTGAAGAAAACCTTGATGGGAGCCGAGGTCCACATCATGAGGGAGCCCAGCGTTGCGGCAAGAAGGATCAGGCCGATGACGCGCGTGGACACTTCCATGGGAATGCCAAAGTGGGCAAAGACAGCGCCGAATACGTCGAAGATGCCGGTGGAGATGGCAACGCTGCCCTCGGGGATGAACAGGTTAACCAGCAGCGAAGCGCCTGCATACAGAAGGCCGATGGTCAGGCCGGCGATAACGACAGTGCGCACGAAGGCCTTAACGCCGCCCTTGAGGTCGTTGAGGAACACGCCGACAGACTCAGCGCCGCCAACGCCCTGGATGATCCAGGCAAGCGTACCGAAGAAGCCCCACGTAGTTGCGAAGTTGCTCGTGTCGGGAGCCATGTTAGCGGGCGTGGGAGCCGTAGCGAACTCAACACCGCCAAAAGCAGCAGCCAGGGACAGCAGGATGAACACGGCGGTCAGGCCGAGAGCCGCGGTCGAACCGAAGGAGGAAATAGAGCCGATCCACTTAGCGCCCTTGGTCGAAACCCACGTGGCAATAGCAAAGACGACGATCTCGATAATGGTGATCCACAGCTGCGAAAGCTCGGCATTGGCACCAAAGAACACGTAGCTCGCGTAGATGATGACATTGGGCAGGACGGACGCAAAGTAGAACAGGTTGACGAACCAGTAGCTAAACGCCGTCAGGAACGCCCAGCGGCCGCCCATCGAGGTCTTGACCCAGGCGTACACGCCCGACTCGGAGTCCTTGTTGAGGCCGACGAACTCGGCGGTAACCAGGGTATAGGGGACAAAGTACAAAAGCGTGGCGAAGAAGAACGACGGCGCGGCTGCTAAGCCGATGGCCGCGTTGTTCTTGATGATGTTCTTGATACCGAACACGGCGGCGACCGTCATGCCCAGCAGAGCGAACGAACCGATCGTTCCTCGTTTTTCAGAGCTCATAAGCCCTCCCAATCATCTATTAAATGTCATCTAAACCCGTCCGAGCTGCAAGTGCAAACACGGACGGCGCACCTGCTAAGGGGAATGGGGAAAAGGGAGTCAACAAAGCCATCCCCCTTAACGGCGCGAAGCAAACGTCCAGGTGGACGAATACTACTTGTTGGGGAAGGAATAACCTTCGACCGTCACGTGCAGCACCACGACGCGGGGATCCGTGGCATCGGCCACGACACGGTAGGCCTCGTCGATCTCGACGACGGCGACGCCGCCGGCGGGAATCGTCACGGTCTCCCCCGCACCCTCAAAGCGCTCGCGATCATCGATATCGCTGTAGGCGCGGGTGCAGGTGAGGCCTGCCTTGGGGGCAACCTCGACAGTCAGGTCGCCGTCGAGCGGGGCGAGCACGGCATGATAGCGACGGTGACCGACCAGATCGGCGGCAGCGGCCTCGTGGGCGTTCACCCACCAATACACCAACGAGTCGCCGATGGAGTAAGCCACGTCGTGCTGCAGGTCGGCAACACCATCGAGCGCCTGTCCGGTACGCATCCACTTCTTGACGGACTTCATCTGAGCGTCGAAATCGGCGCGCGAGTTAAAGACATGCATGACTTATGCCTCCTTAATGGGTGCCAACGCCTGAGCCAGATCGGCAGACGTCAGCGGTCGCAGGGACACCTCAAAGCTGAAGCTCTCAAAACGGGTGCGATAGGAATCGAGCACCTCGGAACCCCAAGAGTTCGAGCCAAGGCCGAGCAGCTGGTCGTTGATGTTGACCGTAACCGTATCGCCCTTGACAAGGTCGTAGACGTGCTTGGCGTTATCGATGGCCTCGCAGCTATAGGGCCATGCCGAGAACGAGAACGGGTTGGAAGCGGCGTCAGCTGGACGCGTCACCAACACGCCGTCACCGTGGCTGGAGCGCAGGGCAACCCAGCGGGTACCCTCGCGGTTGGCGCAGTCCTGAGGCATAACGTAGGGCGTGAACATGTCGTCGACCGTAGTGCGGTAATGACCGACCGGGTTGGCGCGCAGAGAGTCCGGATAGTTCTCGCCCGGGCCGTGGCCATACCACTCGACGGCACGATCGCAACCGGGAACCTCGAAGGAGATGCCGATGCGCGGGATGATATCCGAGTAATCGCCGTAGGGCTCGCCGGAAACCTTGAGGTCGACGCGACCGCTCGGAAGCACGGTGTAGACGAGCTCGACGCGCATGCCGAACGCGCGGACGGGAGGAGCGATACGCTGGCTCACGGTAACGACGACCGCATTGCCATCCTGCTTCCAAGAAACCTTGCGGGTGGACGTCTGCATCACATCGATGAAGTTGTCCTTCCACAGGGAGTCATACTCCTGGGCGTGGTTATCGACGAGTGGATGCCAAAAACCAACCTGGGGACCGGAGGTCATGACGTCGCGGCCGGATGCCTTCCACTCGCTCACGGTGCCGTTGACCTTGCTGAAGGCCAGCTCGCCGTTGAGGGAGTGAATGCAAATCTCCTGCTCGGTCTCCTCGACCGTAAGCTCAGGACGAGCGGGAGCCGCGATGGCCGGCGCCGGATGGTTTGCGATGGCAAACTGGCTTGCGCCCAACTGGAACATAGGCTCGCACCAGACGTGAGCGGCCATGGTGTAGGCGCGCACGGTCAGCAGGGTCTCGCCTACCGCGGCTTCGCGAATCACCAGCGGCAGCTGGACGGACTCACCGGGGGCAACCGCACCGGGCACGAGCGTCTTGCGGCACACTACATCGCCGTCCACCAGGGTCTCCGCCGACAGGCAAACATCCTCGAGAGTGGTGAACCAACGCTTGTTGGTGACGGTCAGCTCGCCTGCCTCGGCGTCATAAGCCATGCGAACCGGGCAGATGACCTGGCCATACTCAGTGAGGCCCGGGCTCGGCTGCTGCCAAGGGAACACCATGCCATCGATGCAGAAGTTGCTGTTGTTGGGGTAATCGCCGTTGTCGCCACCATACATATCGTAGGCAACGCCGTCCTCGGTCACAGCAGCCAGACCGTGGTCGCACCATTCCCAAATAAACTGGCCCTGGATGCAATCCCAGCGATCGAAGACCTCCTGGTACTCGGACAGGCCCCCGGGACCGTTGCCCATGGAGTGACCGTACTCGCAGTTGATGCGCGGCTTGGGGAACGGATGCTCACCAAAGTCGTTCATCTGCGACACACGGGAGTACATGGTGGAGATGACGTCGACGGTGTCGGCGTTGCGGTCCTCCTCGTAATGGACCGGACGACCATCGAGCTCGTGAGCCTTGGCGTACATCGCGCGGATGTTGCAGCCATAGCCGCTCTCGTTGCCCATCGACCACATAATGATGCAGGCGTGATTGCGCTCCTGCATCACCAGGCGCTCAATGCGGTCGACGTAGGCCGGCTCCCATGCCGGGTCGTCGGTGACCAGGGCGATATTGCCGATATTCTCGAAGCCGTGGCTCTCCATATCGGTCTCGGCGACCAGCATGATGCCGTACTCGTCGCACAGCTCGTAGAAGCGCGGGTCGTTGGCGTAGTGGGACGTGCGCACCGCGTTGATGTTGTGCTGCTTCATGAGCTCCAGGTCGCGGCGCATGCGATCGAGGCCCACGGCGCGGCCCTTGTGATCGTCGTGATCGTGGCGGTTGACGCCATGCATCTTAAAGTAAGTGCCGTTGAGGTAGATATGATTGCCCTCGACCGTCACCTCGGCAAGACCCTGGCGATGCGGAACGTACTCGCTGACCTCGTCACCGTCGTAGACCTCAAACGTAAGGTCATAGAGGAAGGGGTCCTCGGGATTCCAGAAGTGGGCGTCGGCAACGCTGCACTCGGCATGGCCGTCGACGCACTCGCCCGTAGCCACCACGCTCTCGCCATCGCTGAGCGTAAACACGATGCGGGAAGCGCCCTCGGCCACCGTATCGAGCGTGATCAGAGCGGTATCGCCCTCGCGGTGCGTGCGGAACCTAAAGTCTACCAGATGCGCGGCGGGACGCTGCATAAGGTACACGTCGCGGAAGATGCCCGAGGCCCACCACATATCCTGGTCCTCGATGTAGCTGCCATCGCTGTACTGCA
>CAJJYO010000031.1 GCA_905197385.1 uncultured Collinsella sp. | reverse complement strand
CCGTCGCCAAGAATTTGCGGCGAACCTCGATCGTCCAAGGCGTCTCGCGTGTCGACTCGCTTGAGATTCCCGAGGAGGTTCTGCGCGAAGCAATCGCCAACGCCGTAATCCATCGAGAATACGGGGATCGGCTCTGTGGACAATCGATTGCCGTCGACGTCTTTGATGATCGTGTCGAGGTGACGAATCCTGGCGGCCTTTACGGGGGAAAGACTCGCGAGAACTTGTTTGACGGCAGCTCCCGATGCCGTAACGCGACGCTTGTGAAGCTCATGTCGATTGTCCCGCTGCCGGATGGCGCAGGTTCGCCGGCTGAGGGCAATGGCTCGGGCATCCCGATGATGATCGATGCCATGCGCGCGCATGGTCTGGCCGAGCCCCTGTTCTGCCCGGGATTCGATCGGTTCAAGGTCGTACTTTACCGTTCAAAGATCGAGTCGGTCGATCATGGCGGGGGCTTAATTGTGACGGCACTCAAACACTACGGCGAGCTGGGGACGCGCGAGCTGGCAGAGCGCACAGGGCTCACAATTTCCCAGGTTAGGTCGCGCGTCAACGCGCTCATTGCTCAAGGCGAGCTTGAGCCCACGGCGCCGGCGACGAGCCGCAACCGCAAGTATCGACTGTCGGAGTGCGTGGGATAGATGCGTTAGTGGACGAGGCGACCCAATAATCGACCCTCGATTGGCGTCCATTAAGGTAAAGCGGTTGTTGCCCAGTCGACGGTGATGCTCAAGACTCGGCTTACGCCGGCATGGCCCCGAACCCGTCTATCAAGAACAGCCTAAGAACCAGCTTGATGACATTTCCCGGTTTGACTTCTGCCGCGTCAAAGACGTGGCGCTCGGCGAGCTCGCTACAGTATGCATAGATGTCGCGGATAAGGTCCGCGCCCGAGAGCGTAAACATGTAGCCTGCGTCCGAAAGCGCATTGGGCGCGGCAGGCAACTTGGCCATGTGACAGAACGTTTGCAGGTTGGGCGCCATAACGTTCTGGTAGTCGAGGTGGCCGTTGGCATCCTGCGCGGCAAGCTCCAATTGGCGCACAAAATCCAGCGCCGCCGCTAACACAAAGCTCGGCGTAGGCGCATTGACGTCCTGAGTGGTCGCCACAAGTCTGCCCGCCGCCTGCGTGACAAGCCAAGCGACCTCGCGCTGGCAACGCACGGCCTTGCGCGTAACCGGCTTGATGGACGAAGAAGAAACGCTCCCCTTAGGCGGATTCGAGGCAGCCATAAGACCCTCCCATGAACGACCCGGCCCAACAAGCCCGGATGAAACACGTGCTACATCAGTATACAGGGAAGTGGGGTAGCGGGGTACAAGCGCGCCGGCGGCAAACCGAGAGCATCAACGATGCGCCGATCGCGGAATGAGATCTCGTAATAATTGACTCTCGGCCATATTATTGAGGGGCATGACTCGCGTTCGTATGGTTGTAGGTGCTGGCGATGAACGACATTGACCTTGCTGTTCCGTTGATGGATGGACCAAGCTATGACCGCGCCTGCAGTCTCGTGCCTTCCGAATACGTTGAGGCATGGGAGTGGTTTCTGGGTGAGGAGCAGCGCGGCGGCGTTTGGACCAGCCTTCCGCACCACACCAAGGAAGATAGCCCTCAGTATCAGTACCGTTTGAGAATTGGCTCGGACTTCTTTCCCGTAACGCGGGATTCAGGGATCTTCTGGCCGGGCCAGGATCGGGTGAAGCAAGATCCCAATAAGATCTTTGCGCTTTCGGTCCATAACTCTAAAAAGAGCTTCTACACCGATGTGCCTCCGCTCTATTTGGACGATGGTACGTGGGTCATTAAGTACTCGGTTCAAGCGCCGGGTACCGTTGGTTTTCGAGACCAGAATTACAACCGTAAAATGCTCAACTGCATGGAATGTGGCGTTCCAGTCGGAGTCATATTTGCAACCGAGGTGGGCTACAAGGTGCTCGGCCTTGCATTTGTTGAACGGTTCGAGCCCGAAAACGGATGGTTTGTTCTGCACGGTCCTGTTCATAAAGGCGGACCGGACCCTCGTTTTGCGCCCGACATGAGTTATCTGAAGCACATGCCCGTCGATATTGAGTTTGCCGGACAGGGTACGACCGACGACGAAAAGGTCCGCTATGCGTTAAGGCGCGAGCGATTGGGGCAGCAATGGTTCCGCAAGCAGCTCGTTGCCGCCTATGATGGCCGTTGCGCGGTGTCGGACTGCGGCGTCAGCGAAGCTCTGGAGGCTGCACATATCGAGAATTACTCGGGACCCAAATCGCAGGTTGCCAGCAACGGCATTCTGCTTCGGCGCGATCTTCATTCCCTATTTGATGCTCACCTGATTTCGTTTGAGCCTGTTTGCGGCGAATATCGGCTGTGCGGATCGTACCTGCTGGATAAGACCGACTACGTTTCCTTTGCGGGTGCGACGCTAAGGCAGCCGAATGAGCGTCAGTGGCGACCCAATACGGTGTTTCTTGAGGCCCATCGCATTGAGTTCGATCGCTCGGAAAAGAAGCGTGAAAAGGCGGGGCTTCTGCCGTATTAGCGTATTTGGCTTTGGCGGTCTTTTACGATCGTGTTGTTTGATCGGATCGCGTGGCGATGCAATCTCGCGCGCACTTGCTGGTGCATGCTCTTCCTGGTTTGAATAACGGGAAGGGAGCGAGCGTGAGCTGGCGAGGCGATATCGTGATGGGGAAGTACGGAAAACTGCCGCGTGCCCTTATCGACAACAATATGTTTCCGGGCGTAGAAGTTGATTGCGGGTCGTTTGCTGGCACCTGCCCTTGCTGCGGCTCGCAAATACCGTGTCTCGACATTCGGTTCATCGATGCGCGTGACAGACTCAGCGACGAAGTGAGAAAACAGACAGGCGTTCATATGCCGGTGTATCCGGAGAAATGCCCTGTTTGTGGCCTCGATATCGTGTATGACGCCGGCGACGAGGGATAGGTGATGCGGAGGAGCTGGCTGTGAAGGCATCTTCGTCTCTACAAATAAACCCCCTCACCGAGTTGCCTGTGGAACTCGGCGTGATGGTCGCGTGCCCAGGTAAAGAGCGCTTGGTCAAAGTCGGTGCGCGTGGCCGGGACGCCAAAGACGCCGGCAACTTCGACGCGTATAAACTCCAGTGCCGGCAGCTTGTTGATGGCAGTGAGGGCAAACGGGGACGAGGGCTCCTCGAACAGATAGCGGCTGCCTTGCAGCGCGTCGCAACTGGTGCACGTGTTGCCGAGCGACGGGGCTTTGGAAGCTCGCGCTCCTACGGGCTTGTAGCCGCAGCGCTTATGAAGATAGTCGCGGATCTCGCCCGGCACGCAGCCAAGAGCGGGCACGATGGCGAGTGCGTTGGCGTTGGCCGTGTCGATGGCAATGTGCCCGGCTTCGTTGGGCGCGTGCGCGATGGCGATGCTCTCGTCGTTATCGGCTCGATAGGGAATGCCGAAGGCCGCGACCGAGGTCTCTTTGTGACACTTCCAGCACTCGCGCTTGCCCAGTACTAGATATATATACGGTGCTGAGGGGTCGGATCGGTCAACACCGGGCAGCCACTCGGCAAAGGGCTCGGGGTTGACGCCGCTGGGTACATACCAGATCTTTTTGGTCCGGTCCCATTTGGCGCCCAGCGCCTTGGCTTCTTCTTTGTGCGAAAAGGGGACATCGAGCTCGGTGCGCATGGCGGCTCCTTGGTGCTGCAGGTGCAAGTGGCTCAAGGATACCGCAGGGCGCAGACATCGCGGCGTTTTGCCGAGAAGCTGCGGTGCGGATGGGTTCGAGACGTGTTGGTCTCGGCCTCGGTGACTATTGGGGCGGTTTTGATTGACTGCGGAGTCAGCCGGGATAGGCACTTGGGTCGCTGACGCGGTTTTGTGTATGGGCAGGGTGGTTGTTTGGGCGGTTGGAGCCGCCAGCTGATTTGGCGACATAAAACAAAACAGCCCAGAGGACATAGCCACTGAGCTGCGAACATTTGGTGGGCGTTAGAAGATTTGAACTTCTGACCTCTTCCGTGTCAGGGAAGCGCTCTCCCCCTGAGCTAAACGCCCGATCAAGGGTGCGCAAGCGCGCAAGGGATAATATAACGGAGCCTGAACTCGGTGGCAAGAACATTTTTAAAAATCGCTTACATTGTGGAATTCGGGGGCTTTGTCATAGCCATCTCAAAAGTGCCTGCTGCCGCGATTTGGCTGTCGCATAATGCAAGGCCATTGCGGTATCGAGCTATGGAAAGACGCCTGCGGAATTGTCCTACCGATAAGCGGACAAGCCTCCAGCTGGTGCCTTCGCCGTGGTAAGGTAAGCCGAATTGTTTCCAAGCTGTTTCGGGGGAGTGGAATGAGCAAAGAGTGTGTCGAGCAGGTCGAAGGCACAGGGGCTTCGGTGCCGATGACCGATATATCGAACATTGATGTGCCCGAGGGCACCGACGAGCTCAGCCGCAACACCCGTCGCGCCTGGCGCGAGCGCCTTAACGATGCGTCGTCGCGCAAGATGATCACGGGCGTCTTGGCTACGCTGGTGGGCGGTTCGTTTTGGGGCTTCTCGGGCACCAGCGCGAGCTTTCTGTTCGATATCTACCACGTCGACACCTTGTGGCTTATGAGCGTGCGTCAGATTCTCGCCGGTCTACTCTTTATGGCCGTGGTTGTTACGCGCGACCGCGAGCGCCTGATTAAGCTCTGGACCACACCCGCCGATCGCAAGCAGCTGCTGCTCTTTACCGCCTTTGGCCTGCTGTTCAACCAGTTTTGCTATCTTTCGGCCGTGCGCCTGACGAACGCCGGAACCGCGACGGTGCTCCAGTGCCTGCAACTCGTTATCATCATGGGCTACGCCTGCGTGACCGATCGCCGCATGCCGCGTACTCGCGAAGTCATCGGCATTGGCCTGGCTCTGGGTGGAACCTTTTTAATCGCCACCGGCGGCGACCCCACCAGCCTGAATATCTCGCCGCTTGGCCTGGCAGCAGGTCTTATGTGTGCGGTCAGCGCCGCGTGTATGGCGGTGATTCCCGCCAAGATCCTGCCCGAATACGGTAGCCCCATCGTCACGGGCTCGGCAATGCTCACGGCGGGCGTGGTCTCATGTGTCTTCGTGCAGCCCTGGGCGCATATGCCGGCGCTCGATGCCGCCGGCATCGAGGCGCTCGCGGTGTTCGTGGTTATCGGCTCGTTTTTTGCTTACATGCTTTATATGCAGGGCGTTAAGGACATCGGCTCGGTGCGCGCGAGCCTCATCGGAACTGTGGAGCCGGTTTCGGCGACCATCACCAGCGCCGTTATGCTGGGCACGGTGTTTTTGCCGACCGACCTTATCGGCTTTGCCATGATCATCGTGATGATGTTCCTCACGGTGTAGTTGACGCCGCCGCCAAGACAGAAAAGGTGTTGTGCCGCATTTTCGCCAATTGATGTCCGTGTCTGGAGTTTAGCTGTCGATGCTCAAAATGCCATAAACTAGTAACGTTATGGACTTTTTCATTGCGACTCAATTGCGAGGATTTCTTTATGGCTGGTAATCACTTTAAGGGCAGCGATAGCGGCCGTCCTGCAGTTCCGCCGCGTCCGAACGGGGCTGGTAAGGCCGGCATGCCGGGCGGCGCTGGACAGGGCGGTTCCGGTAAGCGCGTGTCCCCGGGCGAGACGGCGATGTTTACCGCTCTGTACGAGCAGTCTCAAAAGGCAAAAAAGACCGGCCGTGCAAAAGGGAATGTCTTTGCGGGCGGTGCAACCTCCACGTCGCAGCCGAGCGGGGCTCCTTCGGTACCTGCGAACAACGCAGGTGCTGCCAACGCCGCGAATGCCGCCGGCAACGTTAATGCCGGCAAGGCCGACAACAATACTCCCTCTGCCGGTGGCGCGGGGCTTACGGGTAACCTTGGCACGATCTACACCGGCGCCTCCGAGACTGGTACGTTCGCCCGCCTGGATGATAGCGGTGCCGAGTTTGCGGGCTCGGGTTCCAAGGAAGATTATTACGATTTTGGCTTGAACTACGGTAGCGACGCTTCGTCGAGTTCGACCTCTGACGGTCTGGTCCGTCATCGCCATCGCAAGGGCGAGCACAAAAAGCGTCACACCGGCGCCATTATTGCCGCTGTAGTCGCGGTGCTTCTCGTTGCGCTTGGCGCAAGCGGCTTTATGCTGCTTAACTCGGCAAAGACCGTAAAGAGCGAAGCGAAGGAGGCTGTCGAGATCGTCGGTGGCCTTAAGGACAAGGTCACGTCGGGCGATTTTTCGACGCTGCCTGACGACGCGAAGAAGATCGATGAGCTCTGCAACAGCATGAAGGCGGAGACCTCGAGCCCGCTGTGGGCGGCGGCTTCGTTTATCCCGGTGTATGGCAGCGATATCAATGCGGCCCGCACCATGATTGACGCCCTGTCCGATGTCTCGAGCGATGCGCTGGTTCCCATGGCCGATAACCTTTCGCAGGCTACGCCCGGCAAGCTGTTCCAGGACGGCATGATTAACGTGTCCGCGCTGCAGGCGGTCGCCGATTCGCTTTCCAGCAGCTCGAAGGTGTTCAAGAGCGCCAACGAGAAGGTCCAGGGCATTGGCGATACTCATATTTCCCAGGTGACCGAGCTGGTCGATAAGGCCAAGGACGGCTTTGCCACCCTCAACGGCGCGGTTGACGCGGCGGAGAAGGTTGCCCCCGTCCTTCCCCAGATGCTCGGCGCCAACGGCCAGACGCGCAACTACCTTATGTACGCCATGAACAACGTCGAGATTCGTGCCTGCGGCGGCTTTGGCGGTTCGCAGGGTCTGATTTCGGTCACCGACGGCCAGATGTCGATTGGCGAGTTTGTTCCCCGCATTGGACTCAGCGAGGATGAGGCAGTCGAGAGCGTCGACGAAGAGGATGAGGCGCTGTTCGGCAACCACAGTAACCTGTACAACTCGGGCAATACCTATTCGCCTGATTGGCCCCGCAACTCGCAGCGTGTCGCCGCGCTGTGGAAGTCCCAGTATGGACAGGACGTTGATGGCGTCATCGGTATCGACCCGGTGTTCCTGCAGTATCTGCTGGGCCTGGTCGGTAATGTCTCGCTGCCCGACGGAACGGTTGTCGACGGCACCAACGCCGCAAAGGTCCTCATGCACGATGTGTACTGGAACTATCCGGTCGAGGAGTCGGACGGCATCTTTGCATCCGTCGCCAGCGCTGCCTTCGACAAGATCCTTGGCGGTATCGGCGATGTCGATGTTACGAAGCTTGTCAGCGCCGTTGAGCGCGGTGCCGAAGAGGGCCGCCTGATCGCGTGGATGAGAAACGATGATGAGCAGAATGCCATCAAAGAGACGGGCATTGACGCTTCGCTGCCCAATCCGGATGACCCGAGTGCCGATCCTGTTGCCGGCGTTTACTTTAACAACCTGAGCTTCTCCAAGCTCGACTGGTACCTGAACGCTGATACGCAGATTGGCCAGGGCATCAAGAACGGTGACGGCACGTGCTCCTATCGCATCACCGTTACCCTGACGAACATCATGACGCAGGAGGAGGCTGGCAAGCTGCCCGACTACGTTGCGGCGAGCGCACCCGATGCCGCGCGTGACGACGAGCGTCTGAATGTCTCACTGTTTGCCCCGACGGGCGGCAACATTACTGATCTGACCGTCGAGGGCACCCAGTTTGGTCTCGGCGCCGCTACGTGGCATGGAATCCCCTTCTATTCGGGCACCGTTGACCTGCATGCTGGCGAGACGACGACGATCACGTATACGCTGACCACGTCGGCCGAGGCGGGGGACAAGCCGCTTACGCTGCGTCAGACTCCTACATGCCAGGCGGCTCGCGACAGCGCGTCGGCGTAGGGTTTTTCTGGTAGCGCAGATAATCGAGTACCATTTTGGGGCGGACAGGCAATCTGTTCGCCCCTATTTTGTAAGGAGAGCGCATGAAGTACTTTGGCACCGACGGCTTTCGCGGCGAGGCCAACGTTGGGCTGACGGTAGAGCACGCTTATAAGATTGGCCGTTTTGTGGGCTGGTATTACGGCGCCAACCGCGAGCGCAAGGCGCGCGTTATCGTGGGCAAGGACACACGTCGCTCGAGTTATATGTTCGAGGCGGCGCTGGTGAGCGGTCTGGTCGCGAGCGGTGCGGACGCCTATATGCTGCACGTGATCCCGACGCCGGGCGTGGCGCATCAGACCGTGGAGGGCTGCTTCGATTGCGGCATCATGATCAGCGCGAGCCACAACCCGTTTTGCGATAACGGCATTAAGCTCGTCAATAGCGACGGTTTTAAGATGGACGAGGACGTACTGGAGCTCATCGAGGACTACATCGATGGCAAGAGCGAAGTTCCGTTGGCCACGGGCAACCACATCGGTGCCACGGTGGACTACATGCAGGGCCGCAACCGCTACATTGCTTCGCTCATTGCAAGTGCGAACTTTTCGCTGCAGGGCGTCAAGATCGGTATCGACTGCGCCAACGGCTCGGCTTCCCCGGGGGGCCAGCCGGGGTTTGACGCGCTCGGTGCCGACGTGCGCGTGATCAATGCCGCGCCCGATGGCTTTAACATCAACGTCGACTGCGGCTCCACGCATATGGAGCGTCTGCAGCGCCATGTGGTGGAGCAGGGCCTGGACGTGGGTTTTGCCTACGATGGCGATGCCGACCGCTGCCTGGCCGTGGATGAGCGCGGTCGCGTGGTAGACGGCGACCAGATCCTGTACGTGTGCGGCGTGTATCTGAACAAGCACGGTCGCCTTTCGGGCGGTACCGTGGTGCCGACGATTGCCAGCAACTTTGGCCTGATCAAGTCGTTGGAGCTTGCCGGTCTGAGCGCCGTGACCAGCGGCGTGGGCGACCGTCACGTGTATGCCAAGATGCGCGAGGGCGGCTACAGCCTGGGCGGCGAGCAGACGGGCCATACGATCTTTGGCGATATCGAGCGCACGGGCGACGGCATTATGACCTCGCTGCGCGTGATGGAAGTGATTCGTGCCGAGCGCGAGACGCTCTCGCAGCTCACGGCTCCGTGCAAGCTGCTGCCGCAGGCGCAGGTGGCCGTGCGCGTGGCGGACAAGGACGCCGCGCTCGAGAACATGGGCGTGCAGAACGCCATCGCCGAGGCCGAGGTTGCGCTGGCAGGCGAGGGCCGCGTGCTCGTGCGCAAGAGCGGAACCGAGTCGGTTATCCGCGTGCTGGCCGAGGCGCCCGACCAAGCATCCGCCGATGCCGCCATGAAGCGCATCGCCAACGCGCTCGAGGCTCTGTAAGGTAGTCATTGGGGACGTTCTTAAACAACTAGGTGGAAAGGGGGCGCCGCGGATTGGTTCCGCGGCGTCCCCTTTGCGTTGACGTGTCGGTTATGCCTTACAGCTCGTAGAGCGTGGTGAACTTGTCCTGCAGGTAGCTGCAGTAGTAGCGGGCATCGAACGCCATGCCGCACGCGCCCTTGATGAGCTCCGGCGCGTCCTTGGCGCGGCCCCACTGCCAAATGTGCTCGCCCAGCCAGGCGCGGACGGGTGTCAGGTCGCCGCTCGCGCAGGCGCCGGTAAGGTCGACGCCGTCGCGGCACATGGCCGGCACAAACATGGCATCGTAGGCGCTACCCAGCGCATACGTGGGGAAGTAGCCAAACGAGCCGCCGCTCCAGTGCGTATCTTGCAGGCAGCCGCGTGTGTCGTCGGGAACGGGAATGCCCAGGTACTCGTCCATAAAGCGATTCCAAAGCGCGGGGATGTCCTTGGCCGTGGCCTCGCCGGCAAACAGCATGCGCTCAATCTCGTAACGCACCATGATATGCAGCGGGTAGGTGAGCTCGTCGGCCTCGGTACGGATCAGCGACGGCTGAGCGGTGTTCACGGCGCGGTAGAGCGTGTCCTCGTCCACGTTGCCGTAGACCTCGGGCGCGTGGCGGCGCAGCACCTCGAGCAGCGGTCCCATAAAGGCGCGGCTGCGGCCCACGGTGTTCTCGAAAAAGCGGCTCTGGCTCTCGTGGATGCCCATGGAGGTGCCGCCCTCCAGGCACGTGCGCGCGTAGGCGGGGTTCACGCCCAGCTCGTACATGGCGTGGCCGGCCTCGTGGATGATGCTGTAGACGTTGGAGATGCAATCGTCCTCGTAGATGTGCGTGGCGATGCGCGCGTCGCCCACCGAGAAGCCCTCGCTAAACGGATGCTCGGTAAAGGCAAGCGTGGTGTCGTCCAGGTCCAGGCCGACAAGCTTCATCAGATCGAAGCTCATGGCGCGCTGGGCGGCCTCGGGCACGCGGGCGTGCAAAAAGTCTGCAGCGGGCTGCTGGCCGCGCTCGCCGATGGCGTGCACGAGCGGCACGACCGTGGCCTTAACCTCGTCGCAAAACGCATCGAAGCTCTCGGTGGAAAGGCCGCGCTCGTACTGGTCGAGCCACACGTCGTATGGGTCGCGCTTGGGGTCCATGAGCTCGGCCTGATGCTTGAGCTGGCTGACGATTTTGTCCACATAGGGCTCAAAGCTCGCCCAGTCGTTGGCCGCTTTGGCCTTGTGCCACACGGCGTCGGCCTCGCAGGTGAGCCTGGTCCAGGCCTCGGCCTCCTCGGTGGGGATGACGCTTGCCTCGCGCTGGTCGCGGCCGAGCACGCGAATCTCGTCAAGCAGCTGCGGGTCGTCGATCTTTCCGCCGGTGACGGTCTCGCGTGCCAGCGAACGTACAAGTTCGACAGACTTTTCGCTGGTCAGGAGCTTATGGTGCTCGCCGGCAAGGGTGCCCATGGCGTCGGCACGGGCGGCGGCACCGTTGGCGGGAGCAATGGTCGCGCCGTCAAACTCGGCAATCTTGAGCAGGTACTCGCGGGTCCACAGCTTGCCCTCGAGCTTGCGGAATTTTTTGACGGCCTTATCGACCTTCATGCCTTTGGGCGTCTTGCCCGCTGCGGGCTTGGCCTTCTTATCGTACTTCTTTCCCATACCATATCCTTAATCTCGCAGGCCGAGCGCCGCAGGCGGGTGCACGGCCAGTTTGCACAGCTACTTGCCTTGTACCCAGCGCGAACAAAACGGAACGCGGCGATGCGCTCGCGAAATGTGTTATCCTATAGCCCAATGCGTTGACGGAGAGGGTTTTGCCCGCCGCGTCGCCGGCGAGAGAGGGAAGGTCATGGGCTGCAAGCCTTCCTGCGGTGGCAAGGGCCAAGCGTTCACTCCCGAGCAGCGACCTCAACGGGCGCGCGGCCAGTGGCAGCAAAGCCCC
>CAJJYO010000030.1 GCA_905197385.1 uncultured Collinsella sp. | reverse complement strand
GGCCATAGCGCTTGTTATAGCCGTTGGTCCAGGAGAACTGATCCTGCAACGACCACACAAAGTAACCGTCGACGTTCACGCCGCCGTCGATTGCCTTGAGGATCCACGCGAGATGCTGACGCATATAGTCGATACGAGGGGCGTCGTCGATAAAGCCATCCTCGAAGTCGTCCTTATAGCCCATGCCGTTCTCGGTGATGTAGATCTTCTTGTAGTTGGGGTAATCGTTCTTAATGCGGAGCAGCAGGTCGTAGAGGCCCTCGGGATAGATGATCCAGTCCCAATCGGTGGTGGGTACGCCTTCGCGCACGCATGACTCGCCCACGCCCTTGAGGAACCAGCGCGAGGAGCCCTTGTCGCCGGTGCCATTGTGGTTGATGTCGTTTTCGCCCTCGGCGGCACGCAGGAACTGGCACTTGTAGGTATTGACGCCCAGGCAATCGTTGTAAGGGAGCGCGGCGGTCAACGCGGCGATGTCCTCGTCACGAACGTCGAGCTCGCCGCCGGCGATATGGGCCAGCTTGGTTGCGGCTTCCATGGTGTCGGCTGCATAGTGGCCGCGGAAAGTGGCGTCGAGCACCCAGCGGTTGTTGATGACGTCGGCCATGCGGGCGGCCTCGCAGTCGGCAGCGCTGTTGGGATCAAGGGGATACTTGGGCTCCAGGTTCTGGACAATGCCGATCTCGCCCTCAAAGCCGCCCTCATGGAAGGCGACGACAGCCTTGGCGTGGGCCACCATCATGTTGTGCATGAGCTGGAAGGCCTTGTCCAGGCGATACTTCTCGCCGTGCGGCCAGTTGCCGACGATAAAGCTGCCCTCGGCGGTCGCGGGAATCTCGTTAAAGGTAAACCAGTGCTTGACCTCGGTGAACTCGGCAAAGCAGAACTTGGCGTACTCGACAAAGGCGTCGATCGTCGTGCGCGTCAGGAAACCCTCGCCGCCGTTCTGGTAAAAGGCCTCGGGCGTATCGAAGTGATCGAGCGTGACATAGGGGATAACGCCGGCTTTATTGCAGGTGGCAAAGAGCTCGTGATAGAAGGCGACACCCTCGGGGTTAATCTCGCCGGTGCCGTTGGGGAAGATGCGGCTCCAAGCGATGGAGACGCGGATACCGTTGATGCCGAAGCGCTGGCACAGGTCGATATCGACCGGGTACTTGTTGTAGAAATCGCTTGCAGGATCGGGGGAGAAGCGACCCTGGGCTGCCAGGAAATCGTCCCAGGGCACTTTGCCCTTGCCGTGCGTACGGGTCTCGCCCTCAACCTGGTAAGCAGCGGTGGCGCCGCCAAACACAAAGCCGTCGGGGAACTGCATGGGGTTGGTCATGAGTCATCCTTTCTGTGGGATACGAATAGGGAGAGGTGCCCGAACCGGGAATCCGGGCACCAACAGAGGGAGGAACTAGTCGAGGTTCTCGCGGAGCCACTTGATGGCGCCAGCGGGGTCGCGAGTAAGGTCGATATATTCCTTACCGCGCGGGGCGAGCAGCTTAATGCCCAGGCGATCGGTGTCGGCCTTCATGTCGTTGTAGTAGCTACGAACCTGCGGGGCAAGCACGATAACGTCGTACTGATCCATGATGGCAGTGTGCTGACCATAGGCGCCTGCGGAGGAAGCGATGTTCTCTCCGGTCTGCGCAGCACCTTCCTTGATGGCGTTGGCAAGCATGGCAGAGGTGCCGGCGCCGGCGCACAGGACGAGGACCTTCAGGCCGTCGACATCCTTCTTGGCGGATGCGTCGGCGGCGGGCTCGGGCTGATCGGCGACAGGCTTGTTGTCGGCGGCAGCGGCGGTCGTCTCGACGGAAGCGGTGGCCTGCTCGACAGCGGGCGCAGAGGCGTCGGCGGCGATGGCAGCGGCACCATTGGACTCGAGACCCAGCTCGGCGGCGCGCTCGGCCTCCTGGTCGCAGAGCAGCTTATCGTATGCCTTCAAGAACGGCAGGTAGATGATGGCGTCCAGTAAGATGATGATCGCGACAAATACCAGGGCGATAAGCTGGAAGTTCGTGGTGATGAAGATGCCGATGGGGGCGGGGGTGGCCCAAGGCACCACGAAGGAGAAGCCGTTCATGCCCACGTTATCGATAAAGAACTTGGCAACGCTCACGTTGACGCAGCCGGCGGCAACAAAGGGGATGAGCATGTAGGGGTTAAGGATCATCGGCGCGCCAAAGAGCAGCGGCTCGTTGACAGCAAAGGCAACAGGAACAATCGAGGCCTTACCGACGGCTTTGAGCTGCTTGGACTTCATAAAGAGAATCAGCAGAAGCGGCACGATGAAGGTGGCGCCAGTGCCGCCGAACTCACCTACGAGCGACATGTTAAAGGTGAGGGAGTGGGCGGGGTGGCCACCGGCCAGCAGAACCTGCAGGTTCTCGGCCTGGTTGGCAAGACGGAT
The DNA here is from genome assembly GCA_905197385.1 of uncultured Collinsella sp. Taxonomy (GTDB): domain Bacteria; phylum Actinomycetota; class Coriobacteriia; order Coriobacteriales; family Coriobacteriaceae; genus Collinsella. The sequence continues at coordinate 9,118 of CAJJYO010000030.1, read as the reverse complement.
GGGGTCGATGCCCGGCTGGACGATCGAGGGGCCGTGGACGCCGATGAACCAGAAGAACGCGGTGGCTGCCTGGATAAGGATAAGGCCAGGATAGGTTTCTGCAGCGGTAAAGAGCGGGGAGAGCAGCTTGATGAGCAGCTCGGAGAACGGAACGCCCATGAGGTTGCGCACAACCACATCGATGATGCCGCAGATGATGACGGCGCCGCCAAAGGGGATGATGTCGCGGAAGTTCTGAGCGATGGCGCCCGGGACCTCCTTGGGCAGCTTAATGGTCAGATCGCGCGAGACGCAGAACTTATAAACCCACACGGTAATGAACGCGGCGATATAGGCCGAGAACAGACCGCGCGTGCCCATGCTGGTGCAGTCGAAGACCGAAAGCTCGGAGCCGTTGAACTTGGTGGTGAACTGCGTAACGGCGAGCAAAAGCATACTGCACTGGGCGGCCACCATGGTGGAGCCGTCGTTGAGCACCTTGCCGGCGGGCATGCGACGGTTCATGGAAGCCGTAAAGTTCTTGGCAGTGGTGCCGGCGACCATGATGCCCATGACGCCCATGGTGAAGTTGTACAGCTTGTTGCACCAGTCGATGAGCGGCTGGGGCAGCGTGATGCCGACTACGCCGGGAAGGGTGGCAATGAGCAGAAAGATCGAAGAGGTGAGGACGATGGGCATGCACCCAAGGAATCCGTCCTTAATAGCCTGGAGGTAGATGTTCCTCGAGATCTTCTCAAAGAACGGCTGATGCTTTTCGAGCATCTTTACGATGGCGTCCATAGAGCTCCTTTGCTACTTGATGCGCGATGCATGTGGATGGAACTGGTCGTCGATGGATGGTCAGGACTGCCCGGAAACCTTCCTGCTTAAGGAAGGCATTGCGAAATGACAACGTTGTCATTTCGCTAATGACAACGTAAGACATTTTTGGAAGAGCAACAAGGATTTACAGGTGAACGGTCGATATCGTCCGATAAACGGCTGATTTGTCAGTCGGGCAGGTAGTGTATGCTAGAACGCAAAAAACAAGCGATGCAAAACCGACTGGAGAAGTAGTGGCAACGATGGACAAGAAAAATATCTCAATGAACGATGTAGCAGTTGCTGCGGGCGTTTCTCTCAAGACGGTTTCGCGTGTGATCAACGAGCCCGATAGCGTGCGAGAGTCGACACGCGATAAGGTTCATTCCGCAATGGAGGCGCTCGGGTTTCGAACCAACTTTGCCGCGCGTTCGCTCAAGTTGGGCCGTTACGGGTGCATCGGCGTGGTGCTGTTCCACTTGTCGGGCGGTGCCGTGGACATGATTGACGGTATCGCAGATGCCGCCGAAGAACGCGGCTTTGCGCTCACGATGATCAAAAAGCGGGCGGGGGAGAAGATGACCCTTGCCGAAGCGGCGCGTAGGATGTCGCAGCTGCCTGTTGATGGCATGATCTTCAACCTGCGTCAGATGGTCGATGACTTTGATACTTTTGAGGCACCGAAAGACCTCAAGACGGTGATTATCACACCGATGGAACATCCTACCTGCTCCACCGTCAGTGACGACCAAGAGGGCGGCGCGCGCATGGCGTGCGAGTACTTCTTGAACCACGGGCATAAAAACGTGTACTTCGTCTCTGGTAAGAAAGAGTCGTTGTCGAGCCAGTGCCGTATGAAAGGTTGGCGTGCGGCACTCGAGGCGCGTGGCATTGAGCCGCCCGAGCCTCTGCAAGGCGATTGGAATGCGGATAGTGGCTATGCCGCGGGCCTTGTGCTTGCCGATAAGCCCGATTGCACGGCGGTCCTCGCTGCTAACGACTGCATGGCAAACGGCGTGATGATGGCTCTACGTGACAAAGGGCTCAGTGTGCCCAATGATGTGTCCGTGATCGGCTTCGACGATGAGCTCTATAAGACGATTCCCAACTCGATTCTGACGTCGGTGAAGTTTCGCCACCGCGAGCTGGGCGTCCGTGCGCTCAACGAGGTCGTCGCGGGTCTGGAAGCTCCGAGCTCCAGAAGCCGTACGCTCGTCTCGGGCGTGTTGGTCGAGCGTTCCAGCGTAAAGGACTTGCGGGCGTAGACGTGCTCGGCCTATTCCGTTTGTCTCAATCTGTAACAGCTAGGACCCAAAAACTCGGCTAGATGTTACGGATCGAGATTTTTGGCCCGGCTTATTCCGTTTGTCTCGATCTGTAACAACTAGACGGTCAAAAGTGGTCTACATGTTACAGATTGAGATTTTCGGCTTGGCCTGTGCGTTCATCTCGATCTGTAACAGCTAGGACCGAAAAACTCGGCTAGATGTTACAGATTGAGATGAACAGGAGGACGGGTGCGGTCTAAACAAAATGGCCCGCGCATCACACATCGATGCACGGGCCATTTATTGTCTGCAAGCGGCAGGTGGTGTCAGCGTCTTATGCCTCGAGGTTTTCCTCGATCCAGGCGACGGCACCCTTGGGATCCTTAGTGAGGTCGATGTACTGTTTGCCCTTGGGCGACAGCAGCGTGATGCCCAGGCGGTCGGTGTCGGCCTTCATCTCGTTGTAATAGGTGCGAACCTGCGGAGCCAGGACGATGACGTTGTACTGGTCCATGATGGCGTAGTGGCTGCCGTAGGCACCGGCGTTGGCGGTAATGTCGATGCCCAGCTCGTCGGCGCCTTCCTTAAGCGCGTTGGCGAGCAGTGCAGAGGTGCCGGCGCCAGCGCACAGAACCAGAACCCTCAGATCCTTGCCCTTAAGGGCGGACGGAGCTGCGGAGGCCTCAGTGGCAGAAGCGGTCTCGACAACAGGAGCCTCAACGGCGGGGGCGGCAGCGGTCTTGACGGCCTTGGTCTCCTCGGCCTCTTCTTCGGCCAGGGTCTCGGCCTCCTGCTTGCACAGGACGTTGTCGTAGGCCTTGCAGAACGGGTAGTAGATCAAGAAGTCAACGACCAGCAGGACGACAACCAGGACCAGAGAGATCGGCTGGAAGTTGGTGTCGATGAAGGTGCCGATCGGTCCGGGGAGTGCCCACGGCATGGCATAGATAAAGCCGTTCATGCCCAAAAAGTCGATGAAGAACTTACCAATGAGGACGTTGGCCACGGGGGCAAACAGGAACGGGATCAGGAAGTACGGGTTGAGGATGATGGGCGCGGCGAACAGCAGCGGCTCGTTGACGGCGAACATCACGGGCACGACAGAGGCTTTGCCGACGGCCTTGAGCTGCTTGGAGCGCATAAAGAGCAGGAAGATGATCGGGACAATGAACGTGGCGCCGGTGCCGCCGAGTTCGCCGATGTAGTTACCGAAGTTTTCGGTCAGGGCGAGGGCGGGGTGACCGCCGGCCTGCAGCGTGGCGAGGTTGGTGGTGATGTTGCCAAACAGCGCGGCGTTGAGGGCAGGCTTAACGACCGAGGGGCCGTGGATGCCCATGAACCAGAACAGCGGGATCATGAACCAGATGAGGGCGAGGCCGGCGTAGGAATCGGCAGCGGCGAACAGCGGGCTCACCAGCGTGGAGATGACGTTGGCAAACGGGACGGCCAAGCAGGTGCGGCAGATAACGTCGATGACGGCGACAAACAGGATGGAGAAGCTGAAGGCGAAGATGTCGCGGAAGTTCTGGGCGATGGCGCCGGGGACTTCTTTGGGCAGCTTGATGGTGATGTCTCGCTTAATGCAGAAGGCATAGATGTTGACCGTGGCAAATGCGGCGACAAAGGAGCTCAGCAGGCCCTTGGTGCCCATGTTGTCGGTAAAGAACACCGAGACATCGGCGCCGTCGATCTTGGCACTCGTCTGGGTAACGGCCAAGATGAGCATAGCGCACATGGCGGCGACCATGGTGCTCGTGGCGTTGATGGCCTTGCCAGCAGGCATGCGGCGGTTCTTGGAGCCGGTCAGCGCGCTTGCGGTGGTGCCGGCGACCATGATGCCCACGACGCCCATCGTGAAGTTGTAAACCTTGTTGCAGAAGTTCACGACGTCGACGTTCCACCAGTCGGGCAGCGTAAAGCCGCCGACCGTGGCGACAACGCCCGGCAGGGTCGAAATAAGCAGGAAGACAGAAGAAGACAGGATGATGGGCATTGCTGCCAAAAAGCCGTCTTTAATGGCCTGAAGGTAGATGTTCTTAGAGACCTTGTCGAAGTACGGCTGACCTTTCTCCAAGAACTTAACGATCGATTCCATAGTTCACGCTCCTCTTTGCATGAAATCTTAATGGCATGGACGTTGAAAACCTATATGGTCTCCCGCTTGCTAAAAGCCCGGGTGCAGGCGGGGTCGGTCCCAGGGGGAGAGAGGGGAGCGGCTGGGTTTGTATCGCATAGGGCCGCTCCCTTCTCGGGGGAAAGCGAGGCGATGCGCTACTGCGCGTCCGCCATAGTGTCGGCGAGCTCCTTGTACCAGAGTGCCGACTGCTTGATGTAGCGTTTTTGCGTGTCGAAGTCGATGTAGAACAGGCCGTAGCGCTTGTTATAGCCATTGGCCCACGAGAACTGGTCCTGCAGGCTCCAGATAAAGTAGCCCTGGACGTCGACGCCCTCGGCGCGCGCCTGGAGCACCTTCTCCATGTGCTGGTCGACAAAGTCGATGCGCTCGGGATCGGCGACGATGCCGTTTGCGTCGGGCTCGGGGTCCTTGTGGCCCAGGCCATTTTCGGTGATATAGATGACGGGGAGGTTGGGATAGGTGGCGCTGATGTGCTTGAGCGTGTCGTAGAGGCCTTGCGGGTAGATGAGCCAATCCCAGTCGGTGGTGGGGATACCCGGCATATCGACCTGCTGCCCGACGCCCTTAAACTTAAAGCACGAGGTGCCCTTGTCTCCGGTGCCGTTAAAGCTGTTGGTTGACTCGCCATCGTAGGCGGCGATAAACGCCGACTGATAGTAGTTGAGGCCGAACATATCGTTGCGGGGCGCCGCCTTGGCGAGCTCCTCCATGTCGCTGTCCTCAACCGTAAGTGTGGCGTTGTTGGCACGCAGAATCTCGTTGATGAGTGAGAGGGTGCGCGCGGAGTAGTGACCCAGGAAGGCGCCGTCCATGATGAAGTCGGTGTAGAAGGCGTTGTACAGGTCGGCGGCGTGCTGGTCGGCGGGCGAGTCGGTGGCAGGATATGCCGGCGTCAGGACGTTGACCATGCCAATGCGTCCGCCCAGGTGCTCGGTCTCGTCAAGATCCTTATACAGGTTGACGGCGCGGGCGTGGGCAACGAGCTCGTTGTGCTGGCTCTGGATGCCGCTCGTCACATCAAAGTGATGGTTGGGCGGGAAGTTGCCTTGGATGTATTGGGAGTGCGAGAGGCTGATGAGCTCGTTGATGGTGAACCAATTTTTGACCTCGCGGAACTCGCGGAAGCAGAACTCAGCATAGCGCACATAGGCGTCGACGGTCTTGCGGTTGAGCCAGTCGCCCTGGTTGAACAGGGCGGCGGGGGAGTCAAAGTGATGCAGGGACACATAGGGCTCGACGCCATACTTTTTGCAGCAGGCGAACAGCTCGTGGTAGTGCTTAACGCCCTCGGAGAGGGGTTCGGCATCGTCGCCGTTGGGGAAGATGCGGGTCCAGGCGATGGACACACGAATGGCGTTGAGTCCATGCTCGGCAGAAAGGCGGATATCCTCCTCGTAGCGGTTGTAGAAATCACTGGCCGGGTCGGGCAAAAAGCGACCCTGGGCGACAAGGTAATCGTCCCACATGGTCTTACCCTTGCCTGCCACCTTCGTGGAACCTTCCGTTTGGTACGCGGCGGTTGCGGCGCCCCAAACAAAGCCCTTCGGCAGCTGCTGTACGCGGTTTAGCAAAGACATATGCATACACCCTCTCGTCTCGCTGTTCGATATTGTGCGTTTGCGCTCAGGAGGCTCCCTGGTTAGCGTTCAGCGGTGAAAAAGCCCGATAAACACTATCTTAAAATGATTAGAACCAAAATGAGCACGTGAACATTTGACAATGAGCACGTTAACATCCGGCTGGGATGAATAGAAACAAAACAACTTCAAACAGCCGCGAACGGTTGTATTTGTTCGGTAAGCGGTTTTGATTGACAGAAGTTTTCATGTTGTGGTATATGGCTCGGGTATCATGAGCACGTTATCAATGTATGTACGATGCGCCATGGGCGCGGGGAATAGTTGGGAAGCAGGTTAGCGTGGAAGGCATGGATCAGCAGACAAGGAATGGTCGTTCGGCGAGCGCGGCAGAGGTTGCGGCGCTCGCTGGCGTGAGCCGCCAGACTGTGTCTCGCGTGGTCAACGGTATGCCCAACGTGACGGAAAAGACGCGCAAGCGTGTGCTGGCCGCCATGGAAGAGCTGGGCTTTCGTCCCAATTTTGCTGGAGCGGCGTTGCGCGGCGGGTCGTATCGTTCTATTGGCCTGTGCATGTACAACATCACACGTGTCGGTAACCTGGCGACGCTCGAGGGTATCATGCAAGCGGCGCGCGAGCACGATTTTGCCGTCACTATGATCGAGATGGGCGGCGACAAGCCCTATGCACTTGCCGATGCCTCGCGCCGCATGGTCGAGCGACCCGTCGACGGTATGATTCTCAACATGAACCGCATGGCTCCCGATTTTGAGGAGTTTGTTCCCCAGCCGGGAGTGCGAACGGTCATCCTGTCCATGTATGCGCATCCGCGCTGCACGACGATCGACTCCGACCAGTATGGTTCGTGCGAGCTGTTGACCAATTATCTGCTGGAACATGGTCACTCGAATATGCGGTTTGTGGCGGGTCCGGAAAACTCGATTTCCTCACGTTTTCGTGAGGCCGGTTGGCGCGATACGCTGGGTCGTGCTCATGTCGATGCCGCTCCGATGCTGCGTGGCGATTGGAGTGCGGACAGTGGGTACGCCATGGGCGAGCGGATTGCGGCCGAGGTGCTTGCCGGCGGGGCGCAGGCGCCGACTGCCGTGCTTGCGGCAAATGACCAGATGGCGCTGGGCGTTATCGCCGCGCTCGAGAACGCGGGCCTGTCCGTGCCCGACGACGTGAGCGTGGTTGGTATCGACGACGCACTCGAGGGACTTGTTCCTCACAATCGGCTGACGACGCTGCGATTTGATTTGCGCGGTGTCGGTAAGCTTGCGTTTGAGGCGGCGATTGGAGAGAGCTCGTCTATCGAGGCGATTCATGTGCCGAGCACGCTGGTCGAACGCTCGACTGTTAGGGACATACGGGGTTAGGTCCTACTCCGTTTGTCTCGATTTGTAACAGGTAGACGGTCAAAAGCGGGCTACGTGTTACAGATTTAGATTCTTCGGAAAGAGCAATCCTGTTCGTCTCAATCTGTAACAGCTAGGACCCAAAAACTCGGCTAGATGTTACAGATTGAGACAAACGGACCCCGAACCGCCCAAAAAGGCCGGGGGCGGCGCGCCGTGTGACGTGCCACCCCCGGCTGAGAAATGGGGGACAGGTTATGTGGGCAGGCGACCCCGCCAGCCGCTAGTCCAGACGACGGGTCTGCGCCACGTGCTTATACCAGTAGGCGCTTGCCTTGGGCGTGCGCTTCTGGGTTTCAAAGTCAACGTAGAAGAAGCCGTAACGCTTGTTGTAGCCATTGGTCCAGGAGAACTGATCCTGCAGGCTCCACAGGAAGTAGCCGCCCACGTTGACGCCAACCTCCATGGCCTTGAGCAACCAGCGCAGGTGCTGCTCGATGTAGTCGATGCGCGGCTGGTCGTCCACAAAACCGTCCTTGTAGGGGTCCTTGTAGCCCATGCCGTTCTCGGTGATGAAGATCTGCTTGTAGTTGGGGTAGCGCTGCTTAATGTAGACGAGCAGATCGAACAGACCCTCGGGATAGATGATCCAGTCCCAGTCGGTGGTGGGGATGCCAGGCTTGTTCACATGCTCGCCAATGCCCTTAACGCGCCAGCGGCCGGTGCCCTTCTCGCCCGTACCGTTGTGGTGCAGGTCGTTCTCGCCGTCGTAAGCCTTCAAGAAGCGGCACTGGTAGTTGTTAACGCCCAGGTAGTCGTTGTAGAGCGCGGCCTCGCGCATGATTTCCAGATCCTCGTCCAGGATCTCGATGGTGCCGCCCGAGACGGCAGCCAGGCGGTTGGCGCACTCGAGGGTGTCGGGGGCATAGTCGCCGCGGAAGGTGGCGTCGAGCAGAAACTGGTTCTGCAGCACGTGCTCGTTGTTGGCGGCCTTGATGTCGGCGGGGTCGTTCTCGTTGAGCGGGTACTTAAACTCCAGCGACTGAATGACGCCGATCTTGCCCTTAAAGCCACCGTTGTGGAAGGCCAGTACTGCCTTGGCGTGGGCGAGCATCATGTTGTGCTCGCACTGGAAGGCCTCTGCCAGATGCGCTTTGACGCCACCGGGGAAGGTGCCCTCGATGTAGGTGTTGGAGGCATCGGCCCAAATCTCGTTAAAGGTGAACCAATAGGTCACCTGGTCGGCGTACTCCTTAAAGCAGAAGGTGGCAAAGTCCACAAAGGCGTCGATGGTCTCGCGGTTGAGGAAATCGCCCTTCTCAAAGAGGGGCAGCGGCGTGTCAAAGTGATGCAGCGTGACGAACGGCTCAACGTGGTGCTTATGGCACTCGGCGAAGAGATCGTGATAGAACTGGACACCCTCGGGGTTGATTTCGCCGGTACCGTTGGGAAAGATGCGGCTCCAGGCGATGGAGAGGCGAATGCCGTTGATGCCGAACTCCTCGCACAGCTCCAAATCGACGGGGTACTGGTTGTAGAAGTCGGAAGCGGGATCGGGGGAGAAGCGCCCCTGGGCCTCCAGGAAGTCGTCCCAGGCAACCTTGCCCTTACCGTGGGTACGGGTCTCGCCCTCTACCTGGTAGGCAGCGGTGGCGCCGCCAAAGACAAAGTCCTCGGGAAACTGCGCAGGCGGGTTGGTGACGCTAGCAGGGTTAACGGACATGATGATCCAATCGTCTAAATCGAAGGGCCAGCCGGCTGCTGATGGTCGACTGGCCCTGAGCATTACTTACTTCGACAGCTGCTCGCTCACGAAGGCGAGAGACTTGTCGCCGTTCTGGGAGAGCTCGATGTACTGCTTACCGCGGCAGGCGACGCACTTGTTGCCCACGCGCTCGCAGTCTTTCTGCAGGTCGGCCAGGTAGCTCGCGGCCTGCGGGGCCAGGACGACCAGATCAAAGTCGGGGAGCATGTCGA
>CAJJYO010000029.1 GCA_905197385.1 uncultured Collinsella sp. | reverse complement strand
CGGCACGGATTGTGTCCTCGTCGTGTTCGACGACGATAACGGTATTGCCGATATCGCGCAGGCGCTCGAGCGTCCTAATCAGGCGCTCGTTGTCACGCTGATGAAGACCGATTGAAGGCTCGTCCAGAATATAGAGCACGCCCATGAGACCCGCGCCGATCTGCGTTGCCAGTCGAATACGCTGTGCCTCGCCACCAGAAAGCGTCGCCGAGGCACGATCGAGCGTCAGATAGTCGAGTCCAACATCGACCAGAAAACGCAAGCGCTCCAGAATTTCCTTGACGATACGACCGCCGATAAACTGTTGGCGCTCGGTGAGTTCCAGGCTCTCAAAAAACTCGAGCGATTCACGGCACGACAGGCAACAAACCTCGTAAATGGACTTGCCGCCCACGGTGACGGCGAGCATCTCGGAGCGCAAACGAGCGCCGTGGCAGGTCGAGCACGGCTCCTCGCGAATGTACTTCTCCAGACGCGCCTTGGTGTTCTCGTTCGTCGTCTCGGTATAGCGTTCGTACAGGATGTTGCGAACGCCCGAAAACTTGGTATCCCACTGGCTGCGACGTCCGTCGAGCTTTTGGTAGTCGACCGAGATCTTCTGGTCGCCCATGCCGTCTAAAAACGCGCGACGCACCCGCGGAGGCAGATCCTCCCACGGCGTATCGACGCTCACCTTGAAGTGTTTACAGACCGCAGCGAAAATCTGCGGATAGTAGTTAGAGTTGCCAAACAGGCTGCCAAAGACCCCGTCGGCGATCGACTTCGAGGGGTCTTCGATTAGGGCCTCGGCATCGACCGTCTTCTTAAAGCCCAGGCCATCGCACTCGGGGCACGCGCCATAGGGCGCGTTGAACGAGAAATCACGCGGCTGCAGGTCATCGATGGAGTGTCCATGCTCCGGGCACGCTAACGCCAGCGAATACTCCAGCAACTCGCCTTCGGTCCCCTCGGGAGCGTCGCGGTCGGGCAGCAAGTATACGTTCACATTGCCGTGCGCCAGCGCAGTCGCCTGTTCAACGGACTCGGCAATACGGCCCAGCGAGTTCTCGCGAATCACGATGCGGTCGACCACGACCTCGATATCGTGCTTGAATTTCTTATCCAAATCGATAGGGTCATCAAGCGAGCGAACCTCGCCGTCGACACGCACGCGGCTAAAGCCCTCGGCGCGAAGGTCCTCAAACAGCTTGGTGTACTCGCCTTTTCGCCCGCGCACCACCGGTGCCAGCACAAACGCGCGGCGGCCCTCCCCCGCCGCCAAGACCTTGTCGGCAACCTGGTCGGTCGTCTGGCGCTCAATGACGCGGCCGCATTCGGGACAGTGTGGGGTGCCCACACGGGCGAACAGCAGGCGCAGATAGTCATAAATCTCGGTTACGGTGCCAACCGTCGAGCGAGGGTTTTTAGACGTCGTCTTTTGGTCGATCGACACCGCCGGCGAAAGGCCGTCAATTGAATCCAAGTCGGGTTTGTCCATCTGGCCCAAGAACTGGCGCGCATAGCTCGAAAGGCTCTCGACGTATCGACGCTGGCCCTCGGCATAGATAGTGTCAAATGCCAGCGAACTCTTGCCCGAGCCAGAAAGGCCGGTAATGACCACGAGTTGGTCACGCGGAATGGAAACATCGATATCGCGGAGGTTGTGCTCACGAGCGCCGCGAATAACGATAGAAGAATCAGACATGGAAGCTCCTTGCCTCCTATTGCATCGAATCATACTGCCGATGAGTTTAGCGCACTCGACGCGCACAGATGTTCGTAATACAAGATTCGCAGACCTTTAGCTTTGCGTATCGAGTACTTTGTTTCTCGAAATACCGTGGAAAGGTTACAGTAATCTAATACTGAACTTAATTTGCCGTAACAGAGGAACGTCCATGACCGAAGATATCCCCCTTGAAATCACTTCGAGTGACATGGCCAATCTGCCCATATTCATCGCCGTCCTTATCGTGGCCACCGTCGTCGTGCGCGTGTATTTTTCAATCAAACACAATGAAAAGCCGCCCATTGCCCGCGTCTTTTGGTGCGCGGCGCTCCTCATCCCGCTCGGCGTGGTAGCTGCATGGATTACGAATCAATTGCTCGTAAATGAGGACAGTTCCCTATGGGTCCTTTCTTATTCGGCGCTCGGTGCTGCCGCCGTCGTACTTCTTGTCGAACCCTTGGTTTCGGGACTTATCGACCAAACCGATCTTGCGACGGGAACGGTTGCCTGTATTTGCCGTGACACCCTTGTTATCGCCGCTGTTTCAGCGCTCTCGTTCGTTTCACTCGAAATTGCCTGCAACGGAACGTTCTATCGCATTCCCGCCAACTCATTCGGGTTTTCCGTCGGGCTGCTCGCAACGGCTCTGCTCTCCCTTTATCTGCTGGGACAGCGTCATGGAGGCGTCATGGCCCTCGTGCCCGTCGTCTGTTGCATCCTTGGCATTGCCGAGCACTTCGTCATAACGTTTAAAGGCGAGGCCATCCTGCCAAGCGATATCTTGGCCCTTGGCACCGCAATGGAAGTGAGCGAGGGATACGAGTTTACCTTTACCGCCGGAATCGTAACCTCTCTCGCCCTGTTGGAGATTTCCCTGGGGCTTCTTTCGCTTATCCGACCGCGAAAGCTCCGTACGTCCACCCATGTCTTCCCCGCAATCGCCGCTAACCTCTGCGCTTTTCTGCTAGTGACCGTTGTGGGGCTCTCGGGCTTTTCCAGCATCGACTTGGAGCAGGCGCTGGATTTTGGATTTGACCGTTGGCAGCCCATCACCACATATACGTCTCAGGGTTTTATCACTTCGTTCACCGAAATGGTCAACGAGTTGCCCATTGAGAAGCCCGAAGACTATACGCCCGATGAGGCGCAGAGCATCGAGCAGGAGCTCGCCGCTACCTACGACAGCACGTATGGCTCGAGCGAGCAGCGCGCGGCGGCCGTTGCCCAGTTCAATGAAATCAAGCCGACGATTGTTGCCGTCATGAACGAGAGTTTTAGCGACCTTTCGTGCTTTGAGCAGCTCCAGGCGGCCGGGTACACCGGCCCCGCATTCTACAACTCGCTTCCCGACACACTTGTTCGCGGCACCATGCTCGCTTCGGTCGCCGGTGGCGGAACGGCGAACTCCGAATTCGAATTTTTGACCGGAGCGACAACGGCCTTTGTCGGATTAGGCTAAATCCCCTATCAGCTGTATCAGATGAATGGCGTCAACAGTCTGGCAAAGGACCTTAAGGAGCTTGGGTATACCGCTACCGCTATGCACCCGCAAAACCCCGTCAACTACCATCGAGATAAAATCTATCAGCAGCTGGGCTTTGGAGACTTTCTTTCAATCGGCGATTTCGAAGGTGCACCCTGTTACCATGCCGGCGTATGCGACTACGCCACCTACGACAAGATACTCGACCTGCTTAGAACCGACGAAGCCCCGCAGTTCATCTTTGACGTCACGATGCAAAATCACGGCGGCTACGACTATGGCACCGTTCCCGCCGAGGAGCTGACAAACTATTGGGTCGAGGGAGCCAGCGAGGGTGCCAATAGCGCGCTCAACACCTATCTTACCTGCATCAACGCATCCGACCGGGACCTCGAGCACTTTATCAACGAGCTCCGCAATATCGGCAGACCGGTTGTCCTTGTCTTTTTTGGCGACCATCAGCCGAGCGCCGCAACGACTCTCAACGACGAGCTGTACCCTCAGGAAGATACGGCAAGCCACGCTTTCCGTGTCTATCAGTCGACCTATTTCGTCTGGGCTAACTATGAAATCGCCGGCAATACCGAGCTCAACGTCTACGACACCGTCGGGGCAAACGAGATTGCAGCCATTACCCTTAATAAGATCGGCGCCCCGCTCACCGACTATCAAAAGGCCCTGCTTGCAACAAGGTCAGATGTGCCCACTATCAATGTCGCCGGCTATCTCGGTGCCGACGGGCTGCGCTACGACTTGGAATCTGAAGACAGCCCATACACCTCGACGATCGACAAGCTGCAGCGCATGCAATACCTCGAGTTCGCCAGCAAAGTTCAGTAAGCCCGCCCATTCGCTTGGGCCCATCGTATTGCAAGCACGCTCGGCCCAATTGCATCGCAAATGACTCCCACTCGCAAACGAGGGTACAATGACGCTCGTGTCACATCGCGGGGCCCCGGCCCCAACATATACAAAGGAGTCATACATGGGTTGCGAGCACGCACAGGCCGCCGGCGGACAAACGTCGCCGTCGCAATTTGAGGAGAATACGCTGTCCGAGGTCAAACGCGTCATCGCCGTGCTTTCCGGCAAGGGCGGTGTCGGCAAGTCGTTTGTCACCGGTGCCATCGCCACCGAGCTTGCCCGCCACGGCCACAAGGTCGGCGTCCTCGATGCCGACATCACCGGTCCCTCCATCCCCAAGATGTTCGGTATGAGCGGACGCCACGTCCATGCCCTTGGCAACCTTATGCTGCCTGAAATCTCCGAGCACGGCGTCAAGGTCATGAGCTCCAACCTTCTGCTCCAAAACGAGACCGACCCCGTCCTTTGGCGCGGTCCGGTCATCGCAGGCGCCATTAGGCAGTTCTGGAGCGAGACCTCGTGGGGCCCCATCGACTACCTGCTGGTCGACATGCCTCCGGGAACAGGCGACGTCGCGCTCACCGTCTTCCAGTCACTGCCCGTCGACGGCATCGTCATCGTCACGAGCCCGCAGGATCTGGTCTCGATGATCGTCGCCAAGGCGGTCAACATGGCCGAGAAGATGAACGTCCCCATTCTGGGCATCGTCGAAAACATGAGCTATATTGAGTGCCCCGACTGCGGCAAGAAGATCGAGGTCTTTGGCAAGAGCAAGCTCCCCGAGGTCGCAGAGCGCTATAACCTCGACATCTTGGGCGCGCTTCCCATCAATCCGTCACTCGCCGAGGCCTGCGATAAGGGCGAGGTCGAGACCGCGCTGCCCGATGGCATGTTGCCCAAGGCAGTCTCTGCCGTCGAGGCTATTACCCCGCACGAGACCGACGAGGCCTAAGTGAACACGAGCGCCTTCTATGACGTCCTGGTAATCGGCGGCGGGGGTTCAGGCCTCGCCGCCCCCATTACGGCCGCACGGAACGGCCACGCCGTCACCCTGCTGGAACGGCAGGCCCGGGTAGGCCGCAAGCTGCTGGCCACCGGTAACGGCCGCTGCAACCTCTCCAACGAATCGATTGGTTCTCAGCGGTATAACCACCCCGCATTCGTCGAATCCGTCATGGGCCCCCAACCCGAACAAGAGCTTATGGGTTTCTTCTCCTCGCTGGGCATCATGACGATCCGTGAGGAAGGCCGCCTATACCCGCGCTCCCTTCGCGCAGAATCGGTACGCGACGCGCTTCTCAACGTTTGCGACCGCCTAGGTATCACCTTAATCTGCGGAGCCAACGTTGCCTCGGCGCACAAAGCTTCCGAAGGCTGGGCACTCCAGATAGACCGTCCAGCGCGGGCGCTCAAGGCAAAAAAGCACGACGACCGAAAATCGGAGCTCCGCTCGCTTCGGAAAGCGCTCGCCGATGTCCCTCGCAAGAACGAGGCCCTGCAGGCACATGCCGTAATTATCGCCACGGGCGGCAACCCCACCGGTATCGCCGATACGTTTCGCCTCCCCCTCACTTCGCTGCGCCCCATCCTCTGCCCCGTATCGGCAACGGTCGTCGGCGATCGGGCGGCACTCAAGACGTTGGATGGCCTGCGCGTCCGCGCCCGCTTGACGCTCGCCCGCAATCATAATGAGCTCTGGCACGAAGACGGTGAAGTCCTGTTTCGAACCTTCGGTATCTCGGGCGTCGCTGCCTTCAACCTCTCCCGTCGTATCCAGCGCGGCGATACGATCCTGCTCGACGTTTTCCCCGACCTCTCCAAAGACGAGCTGCTCGATATGCTCAACCGGCGCGTTGAGCTGCTCGGCGGCTTTTCGCCCCGCGATCCCCGTTGGCTCGACGGCATGCTCGCCCCGCAACTCTCCCGCGTCGTCTGCACAGCGTTCGAGCAGTGCCATCCAGGCTCCAACGATGTCATCCACCTGGTCTCGATCCTCAAGCACTTTAAGCTGCTCGTCGAGGGAACAGCCGAGGAGCGCTCGGCGCAGGTCACGCGTGGTGGCGTATCTGTCGAGAGCATCTCAACACCCAGTCTACGCGCGCGCAGCGTTGTCGACGCCCCGCTTTACGTCTGCGGCGAAGCGCTCGACATCGACGCCGATTGCGGAGGCTTTAACCTTGCGTGGGCCTGGCTCTCGGGCATTCGCGCTGCAAGCAGCCTGTAGCCGCGCAGTCTATAATCAAAAACGCATTCGGGCCGTCTGGGATACCGGACGGCCTCTTTCTTGCCTCTAAGGAGACCTCGATGATCGAAATCACCCAAGTCAACGCGTCGCTCGATGAAGCAGGCGATGAAAATGCCTGCCTCATTGTTGGCAAGCGAGTCGCCAAGCGCGTCCTACGTTGCAAGGACTCCGAGATCAAGTCCATCGAGCTCCACCGCAAGTCAATCGACGCTCGCAAAAAACGAGACGTCCATTTTATCCTGAGCTTTCGTGTTGAGCTGACTAGTCCCCACCTCGAGCGAGAAGCGCTCGACAGCGTCGCCGAGCGTGACCGCTCGCGCGTACGCGCGATAGAAGACAATGAGCCTTCATTCCCCTCCCCCGTCTCCGACGCACCTCAAGAACGCCCTGTCGTTGTCGGCGCCGGATGCGCCGGCCTTTTCGCTGCGCTCACGCTCGCCGAAGCAGGTCTTAAGCCCTTGCTCATCGAGCGCGGCGACCCGGCGTTTCGCCGCTCGCAGGCGATCGACCTCTTTCTAAAGGGGCGCATCCTCGACCCCGAGAGTAATATCCAGTTTGGTCTGGGCGGCGCGGGGACCTTCTCGGACGGCAAGCTCAATACGGGAACCAAAAATCCCGCCCATCGCCTTATCCTCGAAACCTTCGTCGAGGCGGGTGCGCCCCGCGATATTCTGTGGGATGCCAAGCCGCACATTGGCTCCGACATCCTTCCCACGGTTGTCACCGCTATATCCCAGCGCATCGAGCAGCTCGGAGGTGTCGTCCGTTATCGAACAAAGCTCGTCGACATTCGCATCGACGCGTCTGGCGCCATCACCGGTATTGATGTCCAATCGTCCCAAGACGCCGCTTACGAGCCAATCGAGACAAAGCACCTCATCCTCGCCTGCGGGCATTCTGCTCGCGATATTTTTGAGCTCCTTAAGGACCACAACGTGGCCCTCGCACAAAAGACCTTTGCCATGGGCGTTCGCATCGAGCATCCGCAGCGCGACATCGACCGAGCCCAATATGGAGCCTTGGCGGGACATCCTGCCCTCGGAGCAGCCCCCTACAAGCTCGTCGCCCATCTTCCGCGGGGTCTACTCGTTTTGCATGTGCCCCGGTGGGCAGGTTGTCGCCGCCTCTTCCGAGCAGGGCCACCTGTGCGTCAACGGCGCCAGCCTCAATGCCCGCGACGGACGCAACGCAAACGCCGCCCTGCTCGTTAACGTCACGCCTGAGGACCTTCCCAACGATGACCCGCTCGCCGGCATCGAGCTCCAGCGCGCCTGCGAGGCGGCCGCCTATCGCCTAGGCGGTTCCAACTGGAACGCACCGGCACAACTCGTCGGAGATTTCCTCGCAGGACGCGCCAGCAAGGCGCCCGGAAAGGTAAAGCCCACCTATCCGCTCGGTGTGACCTGGACGGCAATTGACGAAGCCCTGCCGCAGCATATCGTCGAGTCACTCCGCCTGGGACTTCCCCTACTCGGAAAAAAGCTACGAGGCTACGACCGCCCCGATGCCGTTCTTACCGGCGTGGAGACTCGTTCGAGCTCACCTGTCACTGTCACCCGAGACCGAACGTGCCATGCCGTGTCGACCCCGGGTCTCTACCCTTGTGGTGAGGGAGCTGGATATGCCGGCGGCATCATGAGCGCGGCCACCGACGGCATCCGTTGTGCTGAAGCCCTGATCGCAGACCTCTAACGCACGAATTCCAGCGCGCAAAAGACATAGGCCCCGAGCTCCACAGGGAACTCGGGGCCTGTTCGCTATTTCTTAAACCGTGCACCCTGGCGTTTTCTGCCCGATGCGAACGTGGAACCCTTGCGGGCCTGCGAACGTAAGCGCTCGATCGTCTCGTCCTCAGACGCACCCTCGAGCATCGCCCGAATCTGAACGACGGCATCGCGCAGGCGCGCCGCCTCCTCAAAGTCCATGGCGGCAGAAGCGTTACGCATATCCTCTTCCATGGTTTCGACGATCCGCACAAGCTCGTCATGCGGCAGTTCTTCCAACTGCTCCGCAAGTGTCTGCTCGGGTGCCACCGTTTCCGGCACGCCGCCCTCGCCCGACTCATCGGGCGTATAGAATGCGCCATGGCCAAGGGAGTCGCCCTTCGAGCGCCCCTTGGAACCCACGGTTTTTTCGGCTTCGGCAATAAAACTTGAGATGTCGTTGATGGCTTTGCGCACCGTCTTGGGCACAATGCCATGCTCTTCGTTATATGCCATCTGAATCTCGCGACGGCGCTGCGTCTCCTCGATGGCCTCTTTCATCGAATCGGTCACAACGTCCGCATACATGATGACTTCGCCATCGGCGTTACGGGCCGCGCGGCCAATCGTCTGAATCAGCGAACGGCGGTTGCGCAAGAAGCCTTCCTTATCGGCGTCGAGAATTGCCACCAGTGAGACCTCGGGAAGATCCAAGCCCTCGCGGAGCAGGTTGATGCCAACGAGAACATCGATCTTTCCCTCGCGCAGCGTTCGCAGGATCTCGACACGGTCCATCGTCGCTGTATCGGAGTGCATGTAATTGACCTTAATGCCGGCATCAAGCAGATGGTCGGTCAGGTCCTCGGCCATGCGTTTGGTCAACGTGGTCACCAGCACGCGCTCTTTGCGTGCAACGCGCTCGCGAATCTCGTCCTCAAGATCGTCAATCTGGCCTCGGACCGGACGAACGTCGATCTTGGGATCGAGCAGGCCGGTCGGACGAATGATCTGCTCCACGTCGTTTTGGCTCACCCGCAGCTCGTAATCGCCCGGCGTGGCCGAAACATAGATAAACTGGGGTATCCTTGCCTCAAACTCATCGAAACGAAGCGGGCGGTTATCGAGCGCCGAGGGCAGGCGAAAACCGTGTTCCACCAGCGTGACCTTACGCGAGCGGTCACCTTCGTGCATGCCGCGAATCTGCGGCACCGTCACATGGCTCTCATCGATGATGCAGAGCATATCCTTGGGAAAGTAATCGATTAGGGTAAACGGCGGCTCACCCGGCTTGCGACCGTCCAGATGACGCGAGTAGTTCTCGATGCCGTTGCAAAAGCCCATCGTCTCGAGCATCTCAAGATCATAATCGGTGCGCTGCTGCAGACGCTGCGCCTCGAGCAACTTGTCGGTCGCCTTGAGCTCCGCCACGCGCTTCTCGCACTCTTCGCTGATCGATTTCAGAGCCGCCTTGACCTTCGGCTTCTCGGTCACGTAGTGCGATGCCGGCCATACGGGGATGGCCTCGTACTCACGAAGCATCTCACCGGTGACCTCATCGATCTCGGCAATCAGCTCGACCTCGTCGCCAAAGAACTCAAACCGCAACGGATGCTCGGCATAAGGCGGATACACGTCGACAACATCGCCGCGCACGCGGAACGTGCCGCGTGCCAGGTCATAGTCATTGCGATCATATTGAATGTCGATAAGTGCATGGATAAAGTCATCGCGCTCGAGCGGCACCTTCTTGTCGACGTTTGGAGCCAGACCCGCATAGTCCTCAGGAGAGCCAATGCCATAGATACACGAGACCGATGCGACAACGATCACATCGCGTCGAGAGAGCAGCGATGCGGTCGCCTGATGTCGCAGCATCTCAACCTCTTCGTTAATCGAGGAGTCTTTCTCGATATATGTATCGCTTTGCGGCACATACGCCTCGGGCTGATAGTAGTCGTAGTACGAGACGAAGTAGACCACAGCGTTGTTGGGAAAGAACTCTTTGAGCTCGCTCGCAAGCTGAGCGGCGAGCGTTTTATTCGGAGCCATGACCAGCGTCGGCTTTCCCAGGGCCTCAATAGTCTTTGCCATCGTGAAGGTCTTGCCCGAACCAGTCACGCCCAGCAAAACCTGATAGCGGTCTCCGTCCCTCACGCCCTGCACAAGCGACTCAATGGCCTTAGGCTGGGAACCGGCAGGCTCATAGGGAGACACGACCCTAAACGGCACGTCAGAGCCTTCAACGCCAAAGCGCTTAAGTTCACCACCAACGCGTTCTACTTCAAATTCCGCCATGGATACTCCTAACTCATATATCTGCAGTATACGCAGGCGGCAGGCATAGTCCTATACGAACCGATCGGGATAGAGGGTCTTGTAGCGAACCCAGGCATTATTGACACGAATCAGATACGCCTGCGTCTCGGGAAAGGTGATTGCATTATGAAGCGACGTACTCTGCTGCGCCCATCCGTCGACATTGCCCATGCCGGCGTTATAGGCGGCAATGGCACTGTCAGTCGACCCGTTAAAATACGCTAGAAGATACGAGAGATACGCACAGCCAAACTCGATATTCGTAGCCGGATCGTTAAGGTTGTCGGCCGAATACTCGCCACCGTCGACAAGGCCCTTGGCGATCATATCCTGGGCAGTCTCGGGCATCAGCTGCATCAATCCCTGAGCACCCTGATTCGACTCGGCCTCGGGATCCCAATTCGATTCAGACTTAATGACAGCGCACACCAGATACGGATCCAGATTATGCGAAATACTGGATTGCTTTACATACGCCTCGTAGTCAATCGGATACAGCGGCTTAAAGAAAGCGGCAGGAGCATACGAGTAAACGAATGAGATAAGGCCGAAGGCAAAAACGGCAGCCAGCGGTATAAGGCGATACCACGCAAAGAAACGTGTCTTAGGCATCGGCATCCTCCTTATCCGCAGTGTCTATAAACCCATGGCACGCAAGCCATGAGTCAAGCTGCTCAAAGAGCGAATTATCGCCTGAGGCATTATCAATCACCGTTGTAGCGAGATTGCACAGCGCAGACTCATCGGGCTGACAAGCAGAACGGGCATCGAAATCAGATGGCTCCATGCCACGTTGAATAGCGCGCTCGCGACGAACTGACAAAGGGGCGCTGATGACCAGAATTTCATCAGCCAAGCCAAATGCATCCTCAAAACCAGTCGGAGCAGAAACCTCGACCACCGCAAAGGGATAACGGGGAGATGAAACCGTACAACAAACCGGATCGAGAATCCTAAGCGAAAGCTGTTCAATGAGAACGGGATGCACAATGCCATTGAGCCGTGCGACCGAATCAGGAGAAGCAAAAGCTCGAGAAGCGAGGATGCTGCGGCGAATGCCGCCATCCTCATCCAAAATGTCCCAACCGAATTCATCCGCGAGAGCATTGACGATATCAGAGCCCGGCACATACAGCGATTTTGCAAGCTCATCCAGATCGATTAGCATAGCGCCACGAGATTCGAAATAGCGGCAGGCAGTCGACTTACCCGAAGCAATATTGCCCAAGACAAATACGGTAAACATCAAGCCCTCCCTAACGCCAATGCGAGTAATTATCGCTCAAATACACTAGAAGGACTCAAAATACAGCCAAACAGTAAGAGCGCATACGGGGGAACTAGGTCCCAAAGTACAACGTGTATATAACGCAAAAAAGGGGGAGGCCGCGAGGGCTCCCCC